>JAOUOA010000276.1 GCA_029880625.1 Spirochaetia bacterium | reverse complement strand
TCTGTTTGCAGGGATGTTTTTAATTACAAAATTTATAAATCATTTATAATAAAAACTCAGTCATAAATTCTGCCGTTTATATTTCCTGATTCTCTATCTTCTGGAATCTTGACAACATTGTCATGGATTCCTTTTTTTATTCCGGTATCCGATTTAACATAGAGTTAAAGGCGTTTGTACTATAAAATCAATTGACTGCACAGAAGGCAAAATGCTTTTATCATAATATCTTACAGAAGGTTTAAAATTTAAAATTTTACCACTTATGCAGAATTCCAGATTACAAAAGCAATTTTCAGAATTGATTTTTAAAGGAGACAGTCTTTTTTTTCTTTTCCTTTTTGTTGGAATCATTCTGCGTTTATTTTATGCCCTGACCATTGAACTCCATCCTGATGAAGCCTATTACTGGATGTGGTCCCGTTTTCCTGCCCTGTCCTATTATGATCAGGGTCCAGGAGTTTCTTATTATATACTGTTATTTACATCAATTTTCGGAAACAGCCTGTTTGCTTTAAAACTTGCGGCGGTAATGCCTTCTTTTTTCGTCTGTATTCTTTTATTTTTGATATCAAAGGAACTCAATTTTACTAAATTCTTTTCGTATTTTGCCGGTTTGCTGGGTTTTTTCATTCCTGCTTTTTTCGGCGGGAGTCTTCTCATCATGCATGACACTCCGCTGATGTTAATGTGGATTTCAGCGTTGTATGCGGCGGTTCGTTTCATTAATTCAAGAAAATGGATCTGGTTATACATTCTGTTTATTGCCCTGGGTTTCGGCGGCTTGAGCAAATATACAATGATTTTTTTTGCAGTTTCGCTAGCTGTTTGGTTTATTTTAACCCGGAATTTTTATTACATTTTAAGAAGCTTTCATTTCTATCTATCTATCCTTATCGCAGGACTGATCGTCCTTCCTGTTTTTTTCTGGAATTTTCAGAATCACTGGGGAGGTTTTGATGCTGTGGTTCATCTTCGATCCTCCGGTGGCTCCATGGGCGGGAAGGGCAGCCCGGGACTGTTCCTTGCGGGTCAAATTATTTCTTTTTCGCCTATTTTATTTATCATAATTTTGGGAGCCATCGGCTCATTTTTACTTTTTTCTATGTTGAATGGATTCAGCCGTATTCGAGATCTTACTATTTTTCAGAAGGCGAAGAATTTACTTCCTTTCCAGTTTGTATTCCAAGCTTTTCAAAAAGATCCGGCTTTTGCTTTAATTGTTATCAATGCTCTCATTCTGCCTCTATTCTTTATGGTAATTTCTCCGTTGCGAATTATTCAGGCTAATTGGGTTTATCCTTCCTATCCCGCTTTAATTATTTTATTGGTGTATGTTTTTCAGGAGACAAAGTCAAAATTTTTCAATTATGCATTTTATGCAGGGTTTGCAGCAGCAGTTCTTTTTAATTTTTATACGGTTTTTTCAATAGAGATGTCCAATCTCTATACAAACATTTCAGGACAGAATATTCCCACCGGTTATATTCCTGGATATAAAACAGCCGGTTACAAACAGGTTGTAGATGAACTTGAGAATCTTCGCAATGAAATTGACCCCGGTGCGGAATACGCAGCAAATCGTTATCAGGATGCATCCATTGCTTCTTTTTATCTGTCCGATCAGATCTATGTCCCTTCGATGAATGTTATGCAGAAAAATCAGTACAGTTACTGGCCTAATTTAAAAAAGGGGAAAAATTATATTGTTTTTTCAATTCAGGAAAGTTCAAAAAGAACCATGCTGAATCTGATGGAGCCCACATTATATTTGATGTTTGAAGAAGTAACTGTATATCCAGAAAAAAAAGTTATTTTGGATGGCAGGGTGGTAAAAACATATCAGGCATGGCATGCAAGAAACTTTAAGAAAGGTTGGGATGAGCCGCTTGTGGAATACCTCATGAATCGAGCAATACTGGATTTAATGCCGAATCTGGATCCTGATTCGATGTTAAAGCAAAAAAAACCCGGGCAATTAAAAGAAATCTTTAAGCAGTTTATGTTTATGAATATGATGAATCAGTCTTCACAATAATATTTAAAGAGTCTTTATCATGTATAAAATGTATATTGGAGATCTGATAGAAAATTGATTTTGAAATTTTATTATTTAGAAAAATGCATGTATTTTATCGGAAGCAGTCAATTCTTTTGATTTTGTGAATGTGATTGAATAAAAAAAGAAACTTGAGTGATATAATATGAAAATAAAGTCAGCAATTTCGTTAATCCTTGTTTTGAATTTTGTATCTTTACAATGCGGCAGAGAAGAGCTGCCGCCTCCCGACAATTACAAGAATTTTATTGAAGTCAGCGCTGACTTAATGTGCAGAAAAATGATGAAATGTTATGAAAAATTATACAGAACTGTATCGCAGGAAGCAAGAAGAAAAATTACATCAGAAAACTGCAGGAAGACTGTCCTGGTTGATCTTGACAGTAAACTGGAAAAACATACCCCTAAAATGAAACTACTTTCTGTTCAGTGTTATCAGAAGATTCTGGATACTCCCTGTAATAAATTTGCAGAGATTTCTATGTTCGCTCCGGAATGCATGTCCCTTCGTATTGAATCTATTGCAGCTTACAACCGATGAACTTCAAATCAGGAATCAGATGATTGCTCATCTGAAGCGAGTTGCTTAACGGGATAGGCTTCATTTTCTGCAGGTATTTTTGCTTTTATAAGAAGTCTGCGAAACGTATTTTTATAATCACCGTTTTCCAGGTGCTGAATTGTAAATCTGTCGAATGTCCCCGTAAATGGACTGTCAAGATTTACCGTGGATGCATCTGTTGTAAGAAGCAGAGAATAATCTGCATGAAAAAGCCGTTCTTTAAGCGATGGGCTGTGGTATCCCATGGGATAGGCAAATGCATAAATTTTAAGGCCCGGCAGCCGTTCTTCCAGAATTTCGCGTGAAGTAATAATTTCTTTTGTAACCCGGCTGTAATAGTTTTCAGGACTTTCATTGGATCTTGGAACATGAAACATTGTATGTGAGTAGGAATGATTCTGGATTTCAAAACCTTCTTTCCTGAGACGGTCCAGATCCTCCCAGGAAGTTCCCGCTCTTGGATCATTGCTGATATTGTTTATGTAAACGAAAATTGATGCTGGATAGGAAAATTCCCGCAGCAGGGGAGCTGCAATCCTTACAATATTTTTAAAATCATCATCAATGGTAATTACGCAGGAAGGTCTTTGAAATCTTTTATTGGTTTTAGATGCTTCGTAAAGTTCGCTCAAACTGATGACATCTACCTGTTCTTCTTTAATAAGTTCAAGGTATCTTCGGAATTCATGTCTGCTGATGGCGTATCTTCCTTCACCGTCAAGATTATGAAAAAGAAAGATGGGTACCCGATTGTATTCATTGACTGAAATGCTTGTTTTTGCATCTGGTTTTTGGGATTGATAATAGGCGGCAATATTGGGGGCGCCGAAATACAGGGCAACAGCAATGCCAAGGGCGCTTGTAGAGCCTATAAATTTATTGATCCTGTGAAGTTTCATCGATGTAAGATTCATATCGGCACTGAAATCTTAAAATTGTACTTCTAAAATAGTAAACTTTTGTCAGGGTTTTTGCCTGCCTATCAAAAAAAATTAAAATAACATAATATGACATAACAATGTATTATGAAGAACCAAACTTTCGGATGGTCTATCAGCTATAAATCAAGTTATTTTCATTGCACAGATAGAATCTGTCAGGATTTAATACTAACGGGGTCGGTTTTTATTGATTCAGGTAGACATTTTACAGGAATTTTATGCGGGAAATTAGAATCAGGAAAATGAAATATGATGATGCAAAATCCCTCCTGGAAAAGGAGCTGAATCAAGCTTTTTTAGATGGAGAAATGAAGGTTCATGTACTGCATGGAATTGGAGAAGGAATCTTAAAAAAAATGACTGTTGAAACTGCAGAATCTATGAATTTTACTAAGGTCAATGAAACAGGTACCATCCCTTTCAATCCTGGAATTACTGTCATTGATATCCTGACGCCGGATCCGTCCATGATTCAAAAATATATGAAATCTTAAGCCGCCTTCTCAATAGAAATCAGTTTTCAGTAAAAAAACTCTTTACAATTCGTTATTTTCCGAACTATCATCATTCATAAATTGTCCAATTTTAATGCACTGCAAATAAAAGATGTTCTGCATCCCTTTCATCCCGGCGGAGAAAATGAATTTTAAATTTATAAGATCAAATGGATTGTTAAAAATATTTTACGGAAATGCAGCAAGATTCTCATACGCCGCTGAATGTTTCATAAACCATTTTTTTCGCATTTCTATTCAAAGGCAGTTGATAAAGAAAAAGAGCTTTTTTGTATCTTTGTTTGCTGCAGGATTTCTTTTTTCCGGAATCTTTTATTTTTCATATAACAATTCTTTTTCAGCTGAAGAAAAACCACTTGCCGTTTCCGGATTTTCTGAAGCGCCGGTCCGGGTCTTAAAAAATCTGGAGATTGTCCAGATCAGTCCTGAAGGCGAAATTACATCTTCCGACTTAAAAAAAGAAATTGTTGTGGTGTTCAGCCATCCCATGGTTCCTCTGGGCACCCTTCCAGATAAAGTAAAAGGTCTGTTCAAGATTTCTCCTCCTGTTAAAGGTTCGTACCGATGGTACGGAAGCAGGGTTCAGGCATTTGTACCGTCCGGGAAGCTCAGAGCGGGAACCGAATATAAAATCCAGATCCCTTCAGGGATTAAAGCTTTGAACGGCTTTACGCTTTCGAATCCCAGAACAGTTCTTTTTAAGACATCTTCCATGAGGGTTTCACATGTAAGTCCAAACCCGAAGTATTCAAAAAATATAGTATATGATGAAAAATTTACTTTATCATTTAACTATCCGGTATCGCTTAATGAAATTAAAAATAAAGTTTTTCTGA
>JAOUOA010000275.1 GCA_029880625.1 Spirochaetia bacterium | reverse complement strand
TGCTCCGTTTAAAGTCAAAACAACCGACATATTATGCGGTTCTGAATTATAAAGTTTCGTATAAGCATTCTCAAAAACAAGGCAGGATGAAATCCCCGTTATACTTCCCGGAGTGTATTCACAGCTGTTCCAGAGTGGTCTGCCGTGCCAGACACTTCCATTTATATTCGAAACCATAAGAATCTGCGCAAGAGAACTGCCATCTTCAGGATCTTCATCTCCCGGTCTGCAGTCGCCAATAAAAACAAAAAGAACGGCTAAAATAACCGAGGATGAGATTTTAGAAATATTTCTTTTCATATATGATCTACCTTAGTCTTTAATTTATATCATAAACAATCAAGGATTCCTCAATTCTTGCATGAGAGTTTAATACATGTTTTTTGTCTTTACCCGGTACAAGAAGATGGATCACTTCAATCTTCCGGATTAAAAGATAATCAGAAATTAAAGATCTATGGCAATCTTCAGGATTTTCAGAATCTCCCAGCAGCAAAAGCGAATGTTCTGCCAGATGGATCAGTTTATTCAGCCCTCTCTGAAAAGGATCTGTATCCATAAAATCGGCAAAACCGCGAAGGCTTGTGTTTTTAAGTGCTCTGTGCCGTGAATTGGCAACTTCAGGTCTGATCCCTCCCAGCTGCATTGCTGCCCAATGGTAGATCATACCCGCATTCATAATTCCAGTTCGCAGCCAATCCAGTCTAAAAGAAGGGTCAGGATCTGACTCAGAATCTTTTCTGATATCAACGATCATTTCTACTGAATATTGTTTTAAAATTTCAATAAAATTTTCAAAAGACCGGTTTTCACGGCCTGCAGTATAAATATGCTGAACAGACACGGAATGTAATAAATCACATACCGTGACAGAATGCAAGCCATAATAAAATACATGACATACAGACCCTTTCTGAAAAACAGGATGATAATATGAAAAGTGCTAAAATCGGTGTAATTGGAGGCTCGGGCCTTTATCATGTAGACGGAATCACAGTTGAGGATGAGTATTTTCCGGATACTCCCTGGGGAAAACCATCAGATGCTATCATTCTGGGAGAATATTCAGGACAGACAATTGCTTTTCTTCCAAGACATGGAAGAGGACATTTTTTAAATCCTTCTGAAGTCCCGTTCAGGGCAAATATTGCAGCATTGAAAATGATGGGTGTGGAAGAAATCATTGCTTTTTCCGCTGTGGGTTCACTGCGCGAAGAAATTGCTCCCAGGGATTTTGTCCTTCCATCACAGATTTTAGACCGCACCAAAGGAGTCCGGCCTTCTTCATTTTTTGAAAACGGCATTGTTGCTCATGCGGCCTTCGGCGATCCTTTTACCGATTACCTTTCAAAAATCATTCTGGATGCTTCCAAGAAAGTAGCCGGAATTAAAATGCATACAGAAAAAACCCTGGTTTGTATGGAAGGTCCTGCATTTTCCACACGCGCCGAATCGGTAATGTACAGAAGCCTCGGCGGCGATATTATCAATATGAGCGTTCTTCCAGAAGCCAAACTTGCAAGAGAAGCTGAAATCGCATATCAAATGGTCTGTATGTCCACTGATTATGATTCCTGGAGAGAAGAGGAAGAAGCTGTTACAGCAGACTTTATTATTGGAAATTTAAACGCAAATGCACAAAATGCAGGAGAACTTTTAAAGGCAATCATTCCCGGCCTTGGTAAAAATGAAAATCCACATAAAGGCTCCATGAAATTCGCTGTTATTACCGCTCCGGAAAAAAGGAACCCTGAAACCGTAGAAAAATTAAACAGGATTCTGCCGGGATATTTTTAATTCATCTTTTATGAAAATCCGACTTTTAACAATAATATTGATTTTAAATTCTGTGTCGGTTTTTTCCCAAACTCCGGGCAACCCTTCTATCCAGTCGCAAAATGTGATTCCCATGCTGGAAAAACATCCAACATCCAGAGATCCCCGGTATATACCGAGCATTCTTCCTCCCGATCTGAGAAAGCAGCTGCAACCTGGAGAGCACTCCATATTATCTCCTACCGGCGAAATTGACCTGGAAAGTATTCTGATGTCTCAGCCCAAAAAAAAGAAAGATTCTCGAATGCAGCGCTACATTGAACAACGCGACGAAGATTTAATCAGGAAGAATGAATATCTTTTTTTGGAAAAACAGCTTGCCGCACAATTTGGAATCAACTCCTTCCCTGCCGGTGAAAGAAGAGAAGAATATTCAGAAACCTCCTGGAGAAGATTTCAAATAATTTTTTTCACATCCCTTCCCATCACGCTTGCAATTTCATACGGCATCATAAGCGCAGCCGCCAATACGACTGTTTTTACCGGTCCGCAAACAGCAGGAATGGCTTTTATGGGACTGACCTCTTCCGGACTGATCGGCTGGTATGATCATGTTCAGTGGAAAAAAGAACTTCGCACATCTCAAATTTTTCTTGAAGAAAGATCAGAAAACCGATTCCTTGCCGGTAAACTCCGGCAGAAAATTGAATCAGCACATTTTGAAGATATCCATTTCCGGAACCAAAATCGGAATCTAATCGGCTTTGCTTTTACACTGAAAATTCAGCCAGATGTTTCTCCATAGCTTATATTCTTCGGAAAAGGGCAGGCAATTCAATCATTTTCGTAAATGTTTTTCAAAAAGACAGCAATGTTTTCACTTGACGATTCCATCATGATTATAAAGTTTTAAAATATGCAGAAGTTGGATCTCTCAAAGGAAATACCGGATGATATAACCATCTTAAATTCTCATTATTTTCCAGAGTCCATGCCCTCTTCCACAGTAACGTTAATCCGGCGGTCACAGGAATGCCAGGAAAGGCTTAAAACATTGCTGAATCATGAAAAGAATGCTTATGGTAAAAATGTAATTTCTTCCGGAGAATCAATCCATAAAGAAGAAGTAAAAGACGATATTAAACCTGATATAATCAATCAGGAAAATTTTGCATTCAGTATGAATTGCACCTATCAGAATATATTTTACAATCATATCAGGTGCAATTCAAATCCAATCACAAATATAATTAAGATGTTGGTACCGTGAAAAGAGTTAATATAGGAATATTTGGACTGGGAACAGTCGGTCAGGGAGTTCTTCAATCTCTCAGAGAAAGGGGAGAGTCCCTAAAGGCAAGAACCGGAATTGACTTTCATGTAAAAGCCGTATGCGACAGAAGCTATAAAAAGAAAGGCACCGTCCTTAAAAACATACATGCTTCAGACAATCCTTCGATCATCCATGACGATCCTGAAATTGATATTGTTCTGGAGTTAATGGGGGGCATAGAACCTGCGAAATCGCATATCGTAAAATCTCTTCTTGCCGGCCAGTCAGTTGTCACGGCCAATAAAGCTCTTCTTGCTGCACATGGCGAAGAAATCTTTAAGCTGGCTCAGGATAAATTTCTTCACATAGGATTTGAAGCTGCTGTAGCTGGCGCGCTTCCAGTCATTAAAACTCTTCGCAGAACCCTGGTAATCAATCAAATCCACGGCATATACGGAATCCTGAACGGAACCTGTAATTTTATCATTACAAAAATGCAGAATGAATCCATGGATTACGACGAAGCTCTGAAGCTCGCTCAGGATAAAGGATTTGCTGAAGCAGACCCTTCCTTTGACGTAAATGGAAATGATGCAGGACAGAAACTGGCCCTCTTAAGCGGGATTGCTTTTGATACGTTTATTAGTGAAGATTCTGTCCAGGTGGAAGGCATTGCCGAAATCCGCCAGATGGACCTTTCCATAGCGGAAAGCATGGGCTGGATTATCCGTCTTCTGGGGATTGCAAAAATATCAGATGACGGTTCCTGTCTGTTGCGGGTTCATCCTGCGATGATTCCGGAAAACCATATCCTTGCACATGTTCAGGATGAAAAAAATGCAGTCCTTTTTGACAGCTCCCATTCCGGACCTTCATTGATCATGGGAAATGGAGCAGGATCGCTTCCCACTGCTGCTGCTGTGATCAGTGATCTTGTTTCCATATCAAAAAATACGGAACCAGAAATCTGGATGTCTTCTGCAAATTCCATTAAAATGGTCAAAGATTACAGATATCGTTTTTATCTTCGTTTTCAAACCAGGGATAAAACCGGAGTTCTTGCAGAAATTGCAGAAATTCTGGCAAAAAATGATATTTCCATTACGACCGTCCACCAGCAGGAAGGCGAAGAACCCGTCGATGTCGTTGTAACAACTCATGAGGCATGGGAATCTTCCATCAGAAATGCAATCAAAACAATTGATGCTCTGCCGATTATTCTTGCGCCTACGGTCAGCATCCGAATCATCGACCAGCTATGATGCCCTGCAGGTTTGCAGTTCATTCTCTCTCCGATACATCATTTCATATTGATCTTTTCGTTGATACAGACGGCAAATCCAATCTTCGAACATTTGAAATCGGATCTGAATATTGTGAATCACTATTAAAGATTATTAAAAATCAAAATCCGGTTTTTTATTTTTCAGAATTACCGGCAGACTCCCGCTCAATCCCTGTAGTCGAAAAAAAAACACACAGAAGAATCTATATGGAATTTGAAGGAAAAATTCAGGAAAACCGAGGAAATCTAAGGCATTTGGTCTATGGACAGATTAAAATAATAATTAAAAATCCAAAGTATCTGTTAGTAAAATAAATTTTTTTCCGTTAAAAAATAAGTGAATGTAAAAAAAATTTTAAGATCCAGGAAAAACAATCTACTGACCTTTCAGGAACTGGAAGTCTTCTGGCATCTCGATCCATCTGAAGATCCATCTTTCATCATTGTACATTTTGACGGTAAAATGTCAGAAAGAAATACTTACGAGTTAAATCAAAAATTCTATAAAATTATTGAAAACTGTTCTATAAATGCAATGATCCTTAATCTTTCAAAACTTAGTTATATTAATTCAATGGGAATTGCC
>JAOUOA010000273.1 GCA_029880625.1 Spirochaetia bacterium | reverse complement strand
TCTGCCATGAAATCCGGAATGATGAAGGTTTTATTTGAACAGGTAGAAAAAAAAGGTTTTGCTGATTCTGTCAAATACTGCAGCGATTTTGCTCCTGAAGGCGGAAAAACACTCAACCAAAAACTTTCTGAAAAATTCAAAAATGAACTCAACTTAAAAAACTTTTCTTTCAGAAGAACTTCTTTGAAATACAGAAATCCGAACAATGCTCCCGATGAACTTGAAAAAAAAGTTTTAACATCCTGGATTGATCTGTACAATGACGGAAAAGAAATTAAACCGCATATTGAACCCGCCGCAAACGGCTACAGAGTGCTCGTTCCCATGCTTGTCCCGACTGTAACCTGCCTGGGATGTCATGGAACGCCGGACAGCATTGACAGTGAAGCGGTCAAAGTAATTGATGAGCTTTACCCGGAAGATAAAGCAAAAGGGTTTGTTGTAGGAGATCTTCGCGGCGCAATTTCACTGCAGATAGAAAAATAAACCGAAATAAATCCGAAATTTATTCTGATTTTTCGACAAGGATTCTATTTACAGCCCATCTGTAAAAGAAGCGGTTTTCTTTTTTATCTTCGCCGTCTACGAGAAGGAGATCTCTGCCGTCAGAGTATATATTCACCACTCTTATGGTGCGTCTTTTCGCAGCCGGCATCTCAGGAAGATAAAAAACGGATTCACCGCTTTTTTTATCCGGAATTTTTAAAAGAATCATAAAGCTTCCTTTTTGGTTCTGAAGAATTTCTGTTAAATCCGAAGTTTCGGGCGACACCGAATGTAGATTATCGAATTTCATCCGGCGAGGGCTGACCCCTCCGTAAAAGCGGGTGAAATTTTTATTTTTTACAAGAAAGACACCTGCACCGGACGGTGCGATGATTTTAAGAACATCGCCCATTTGACTTCTGACTTCTTTTCTAAAGAACATATTTCGCTCAGGATCATTCCGATTCAGACGCTCTTCCCGTTCCCGCTTCCGCTTTTCTTCAAGCTCTTTTTGTATCCGGAGATTTTCCAGCTCCTGTTTTTCTTGTTCCAGACGAATTCTTTCCTTTTCACGCATTTCTGCTTCCAGCTTCATCTTTTCCGCTTCACGTTTTTTTACCACTTCCAGTGCCGTCAGTTCTTCTGAAGATGCATCTTCAGAACTGTTTTCGTCAGGTATGATCATGGAAGAATCTTCCCTGCCGGAAGTCTCATCATCTTTCATACGACCGTTTATGGATTCCTTTTCTGTTTTTTCGTCAACAAAAGCGGTTTCCTCCGGATTTTCAGAAAAAGTTTCTTCGATACCGCTATCAAGGTTTTCAGAAAAATCTTCCGATAGTTCATCAGCAGGGATTTCAGAATTTAAAGCAGAATCAGACTGATCTGCCTGCGCAGATCTTTCATTTTGTTTTGAGGCTGCTCGATCTTCTTTCTCCTCTGAAGATGCCGTTTCGCCTTGATGCATTCGGGCTTTCGGATCTGCTTCATATAAATTTCTGCCGACATTCCCGGAAACGCAATAAACCTGAATCGAAAGTAAAGCCGCCGCTGCAGATACAGAACTTCCTGAAACCAGACGCTTTAAAATTCGTTCTTTATTAGTTTTAGGGTTTATCATGATATTCAATCTTCTAAACTTTCCTTTACTTTAAATTCCTGTATTTTTGAATTAAGATCAGTCCCTGTTTTGCAAGAAAACTATTGTTATTTTTTAATGCATTCTCTTTGGTTCTCAGTTTTTTCAATGATTTAGAATCTTCCTCTACTTCAATTTTTAAAATCAACTGCAGCAGCTCTATATTTGAATCTTTTGAAAGAGAATAATCTCTTAACAGGCCGTATGCGGAGTCAACATTTCCCTGTTTATAAAGTGCGTACGCCGCCAATGCCATCGAATATTCTGCGTCACTATTCGAATCATAACGCGAAGCCTGCCTGAAATAAACAATTGCAGCATATTCATTCCTCTTTCCTTTTTCAATTTTACCCAGAAGATATAATATTCTGTATTTCTGTCTATCAGTAAGACTGTTGTTTTCCCGTGCTAAATCATAAAGAATACTTCCGGCCTCATTCAACTTTTTTGAATTAATCAGAATATCAGCCCTTGAAATCATTTCATCTGCCGGGGTTTCTGAGACAGAGGAAAAAAGATTTTTTGCATCTCTGTCTCTTCCGTTTCTCATTAATATTTTTACAATATCGTTTCTCAGTTTGTAATTATTTTTGGAATTCGACAGTGCCTTCTGAAAAAAATCAAATGCTCTGTCTGGATCCTGCTGATTGAACAGCAGACCTTCGGCAAACTGATCGCCCGCTTCAAACGAAATACTGTAATAATATGCAATTTGAGAGACGAGAGATTTCCTTACATTTTCAATTTGTTTGCCGCTTCCGAAAGTGCTGAGAAGAACGACGGCATTTTCAAACTGATCAAGCTGCTTATAAATATAATACAGCCGCCATCTCGCTGCATTGTATATTTTTCGATGAAGACCTTCACTGATTGCTTTTCTGTAGAGAGCGGCCGCAGAAGACGGATCTGTTTTCTCAATTTGATAGGCCTGTTTGAAATAAAACATGCCTGTGCCTTCGCCGAAGATGGCTCCATAGCCCAGAAGAAACACAAGGAAGAATATGTATGCTGAGTGATACTTTTTCATTTCTATTCAAAATCGCTTTTCTTATTAATGCTCCAGTCTTCCGTTCGCTCTGATTTAATATGAAGTTCGCAGTTTCCATCCGGACCACGGGACTGCGTAAAAACTTCAACCCTTTTTACCGGACAGAATCCATTGGGCAGTGCGCCTGATTCAGCACAAATTTCTATTGCACGTGCTCCAGGAGAAAAATGATAGGCGCTTCGGATCGGATAGCCGCTGACGATCCTTCCAAAAAGCGGACCGGCCACAGAAGATCCCGTTGCACCGGGCATGGAAAATCTCTGGTCATCAAAACCAACCCATACAGCTGCAGACAGACCAGGCACGACTCCGACAAACCATGCATCTTTGTGATTGTTCGTTGTCCCGGTTTTTCCCAGGAGAGCTCCACCCATACCTGTACCTCCGCTCTGCGCTGAATCCTGCATCATGCTTGCAATCACTTCTGCAGTATCACCCGAAATGATATACTGCTCGGACTGCATCCCGAGATTAAACTCATCGGCGCCGGTACCGTTATACAGTTCCTCACCTGAAGCGTTTTTAATGCTCCGGATTAAATAAGGACGTTTAATGACTCCGTTATTGGCAAACATGGAAAAAGCAAGCGCCATGTCCAGTGGACTCATTTCGAGAGAACCGATTGCTATTGTGTCATCAAAACGAAATCTTTCTTTAAAAGACTGATCTGTGTGAAAAAATATTTTGCGAAAATGCCCGGAAAGCGTTTCCATTCCCGTCAGCCGGGCAACACGAATGGCAGGTATATTTTTGGAATGGGCAAGGGCTCTTCGAGCCGGAATTTTTCCTTCGTAAACTCCGGTAATATTATCCGGAAGCCAGTAGCCTTTATCATCCGGTTTGTTCTTTGCTTCTTCCTGAAAGAGAGGCGTATCATCCAGAGGAGTCCCTGCAGTAATCACGCCTTTCTGGATCGCCGCAGAATATACGATGGGCTTAATTGCGCTTCCTGTCTGACGGCGCATATAGACAGCTCTGTTATACTGGTTTTTAAAAGAAAACTCAGTTCCACCCTGGATAAAGAGCACTTCGCCTGTATTGGGATTTATACCGATCGATGCAGACTGCAGGTCGACCCTGACGGAAGCGGGCTGGGGAAGTCCAAACAGAACGCCTCCCAGCGATCTGTCAAAGTAAGCCTTGCGGATTTTTTCTTCCAGTGCAAGTCCCCATTGAACTTTTTCATCTTCATCATAATGCACAGGACGGATGTACTTTGAAATCTTTCTGATATGCTCATGGGTTCTTTTTCTTGCCCGGTTCTGAAGATTTTTATCAATTGTTGTTTCAATCACAAGACCTGCGCCGTACTGATACTCATCCCCGAAAATCTCTCCCAGACGAATCCTGACATATTCTCCCACCCATGGAGCGTCATTTACCCGGGATCCAAAAACTGTTTCGGACGGACTTCTTGTAATATTTCTGAAAACGACTGCCTTTCGTTCTTCATAATTCTTTCTGGAAGGCGAGGGAAAGTTATCATTCTTCATTCGTTCAAAAATAAAATCCATTTTCTTTTCAATTCTTTGCGGATTTTTCAAAGGAGAATAACCTTCCGGCCTGGAAGGCAGGGAAGAAAGGATCAGCATTTCCACAAATTCCAGTTCATGAAGTTCTTTATCAAAATAAAATTTTGCAGCGGTATCCATACCCACTGCGCCATGCCCCAGATAAATATGATTCATATATCCCAGAAGAATTTCCTCTTTGGTAAAATGGCTTTCCAGGTAAGAAGCAAATCTAGCTTCTCTGATTTTTCTGAAAATTGTTTTCTGTCTTGCTTTCATCAGGATTCGCGCTAGCTGCTGGGTAATGGTAGACCCCCCCTGCGAATATCTAAGAGAAAGAATATTTTTAACCATAGCTCTTGCAATAGCGGAATAATCGATTCCGCCATGGTCATAAAAATCCTCATCCTCAACAAAAATCAAAATTTTCTTTAATTCTTCAGGAATCTCTCCCGGTTCGATAGAACCTGTTTTTTCAGCAAAAAGTTCTGCAATCACATCGCCGTTTCTGTCAATGACATGATTCGCCTGAACGCCTTCCAGACCGGCTGCATATTCCTTAAAATCAGCAGTATAAAAAAACAAGAATATTCCATACACGATTGCTGCTGCAGCACCGACTGCGCCAGTAATGACCGCTCCTCTACGGAAAAAATCATACGGTAAAAAATCAAAAAGGCTGGGTCCGGAAAATAATTTCAGTTTTTTTCGCTTAAATTGAACTCTTCTTTTTTGATGCCCGCCTCGTTTATTAACGAAACCCTTCCAATCAAAAAAAGAACT
>JAOUOA010000271.1 GCA_029880625.1 Spirochaetia bacterium | reverse complement strand
GCGGGATGCCATGAAAAATCAAAATATATTCCTGCCAATTGAACGATTGTCGCATAATTCCCCTCCCCTGCGACAGGGATCGAAGGCAGCAGGGGTAGGGACCCCGCGACTGAGAGCCCGATCCCGGCGGGAATAGGAAGAAAGTTCAGTAAGGGTAATCCGCCGGTAAAGGTAAGGGGACCTCGATATAAAGACGATCCGGCACGCGAAAATGGTTGACGGAATATGCAGGCATGAGTATGGCGCGCCGCTGATAGAGTGAGCGAATCCTCCGGCAGGAATTATGATGTATTCATACTGACACGGGGGCGCAGCCACTGGAGCGGAGCAGGAGTTCCATTTTGAAAGACAATTGAAAATTGTGCATGTAATTGAAAGATAATACTTCGCAGTCGGTCATGCAGACTGAAGTGGAACACGATGTGGAACGGCCCGTTGACTCCAGTCCAAGGAAGGACTGGTCAACGGGTCAGGCTGAATGCCCGGCTGCGATACAAAATCAAATAAATGCATGATTTGAAAATGAACCGTCGATTCAGGAGAGATCGTTGGGCGGGGCATGGGGACTGCGTTCCGTGGCAAGAGATGAAATTATATTTACCGGAGGATGAGTAGAGCGGATTTTGCCTGAAATTCCGGGAACATCGGGAATATATAGAAAAAAATCATACCGTCTTTTTTAGAAATTTCCTTGCAAGGGAAATGAAATGTATTAAAATTCTAATTCAATATGGATTCAAATCTGAAAATACTGGAAAATGTTGAGCTTTTCGGTAGACTTTCCGAAGAAGAAAGAAAAAAAATATCCGCTTATTTTATAATCCAAACAATTGAAAAGGATGCTTTTCTGTTCAGGCAGGGGGAGAATAGAGACGCCATCTATATCATCGTTGAAGGCGAGCTGGATCTAAAAGACGAGTCCCTCGGCTTTGAAAAAAAACTCATGACCTGCGGTCCCGGAACCGTTCTTGGCGAACCCCTTCTCATTGAAGAGGGAATTTACAGTCTCAGCGGCCAGACCATATCAGAATGCCGGATCGCCGTTCTGACATCCGGTCAGATTCAGAAAATCAAAGAAAAAGAAACGCGAATCTATACAGACATGATTCTTTCCATGTCCCGGCTTCTGGCCAGACGACTTTCTGCGGCAAACCGCGGTGACCGGGGAATCCTTGGCGAATATGTTTCTGGGGATACAAGAAGAGAGCATGACCTTCTCGGCGAAAGGGATGTTCCAAGAAATTCACTCTGGGGAGTGCAGACCCTCCGTGCGCTTGAGAATTTCAATATTTCAGGAGTCAAGCTGGATATGTTTCCGGAAATGATTGAATCGCTCAGCATCATTAAAGAAGCCTGCGCCATTGTCAATAACCGGAATAAAAAACTGGATGATACAACCTGCGGCGCCATCATACAGGCGGCAAGAGAAGTCCGGAACGGACGCTGGCACAGTCATTTCCCTGTAGATATGATTCAGGGCGGAGCGGGAACAAGCACAAATATGAATGCAAACGAAGTCATTGCAAACCGCGCTCTGGATATTCTCGGCCATCCCATGGGAAGTTATGATATCATTCATCCGAATATCCATGTCAATATGTCGCAGTCTACAAATGACGTTTATCCTTCTGCGATCAAACTCACGCTTCTGGTGATGTGCGGCGAACTTTTAACTGAAATTAAACTTCTTGTGGATTCATTCGAAAGTAAAGCTGAGCAGTTTAAAAATATCATTAAAATGGGAAGGACGCAGCTTCAGGATGCCGTTCCCATGACCCTGGGACAGGAATTCGCCGCCTGGGCGGGGATTATCCAGGCAGGAGGCGAAAGGATTCATTCTGCTCTTGAATATCTCCGGTATTTAAATATGGGCGGAACAGCAATCGGAACGGCCATCAATACGCCGGACGGATATTCCGATGCTGTGATTTCAGAACTCAATCAGATTACCGGTCTGGATTTAAAAAAAGCGGAAGATCTTGTGGAAGGAACACAGGATACCAGCAGTCTTGTGGAGCTTGCAGGCGTGTTTAAGATGCTCGGCATTCGTCTTTCTAAAATCTGCAATGACCTTCGCCTGCTTTCCAGCGGTCCCAGGTGCGGTTTAAATGAAATCAACCTGCCTCCCATGCAGCCCGGTTCCAGCATCATGCCGGGCAAGGTCAATCCTGTGATTCCTGAAGTTGTCAATCAGGTTGCATTTCAGGTCATTGGACTCGATACTGCAGTAGCAATGGCATCAGAAGGCGGGCAGCTTGAACTGAACGTATTTGAACCTGTAATTGCCTTCAATCTTTTTACTTCTATTAAAATGCTTCGAAATTCCATGCGTGTTTTACGTATGAAGTGTATCGACGGAATTACAGCAAACGAAGATGCCTGCAGAAAAATGGTTCAGAACTCCATCGGAATTGTTACGGCTCTCAATCCGGTTCTTGGTTACGAGAAAACATCCCAGATTGCAAAAGAAGCAACTGCCTCAGGCCGTTCTGTGTACGACCTTGTTCTGGAAAAAGGACTGTTAAGCGAAGAAAAATTAAATGAAATCCTGTCCCCAGAGAATATGGTCTAATATAGAACCGATTGGTTTCAACTGAACTGCATAAATCGCTTCAATCCATCTCAGAATAAAATTTCTCAATGAATGCATTCAATACATATACCATAGAGTTAAATTTTAATAAATCATAATCAAACTTCTATCACGATAAGAAAGCAAAAACAAAAATCACCTGAGTCATTTTGATTATTTCAGGAAATCTTCTATTTTTAAAAAACATTCATATTTTACTTCAGTATTAAAATTTAATCAATTTTTAGAAACGCCGCTTTGAAGAGGCAAAAAAAACCCCGGGGGGATCCGGGGCAGGAAGAGTGTTCATCTGAAATGAGTCTGTTGATCCAAAAAAGTTTGGGAGATTTAATGGTTATCAACCAGAGTCATTGACTGCCAGGTTTCAAAAATGAGGCCCCGGGGTCAATCACTTTGCTCAATGGATACAATAATAAGCATATATCAAAAAAAAGCAAGCAAAAATTGTGCACTGCACAGAAAATTTTCATTTTGATGAAAAACTTTTTTCCCCTGCAATTTTCAGGTAAAGCTCACCGGTTGGCGGTGTGATCTCACCCTTGGTCTGGATTAAATGTCTGGCCCATCTTCTTTCTGCATATTCACAGACATCCCGGATATTCCTTCCTGAAAGTCCTTCAGCAGCACGAGAAATGGATATAAGATCTTCCTTATTAAGGTGTCTTGCATAACTTGAAAAAATGGCTGAACGTTCAAATTCATCAGGTAAAGGAAAGAAAATTGTCTGGTCAAAACGGGAAAGCAGAGCTCGGTCAAGATCCTGAGCCCGGTTAGTAGCGCCGATTGTTAAAACTCCGTCTCTGGATTCAAAACCGTCGATTTTTCTTAAAAGTACAGATAAAATTCGTCTAGTGGCTTCAAGAAGCCCTTCTTCTCTGGAGCCGGCCAGGGAATCAATTTCATCAAGAAATAAAATTACATTGGGAAATTCCGCCGCTGCATCAAAAATACTGGCCATATTTTGGGCAGATTCACCATAATACTTACTTAAAATATTTTCGACAGGAACATAAACAAGTGGGATTCCAGTTTCCATTGCAATGACCCTGGCCATGGTGGTCTTGCCGACTCCGGGAGGGCCTTCAAAAAGGATGGCCCGGGGCATATTCCCTGATTCAACTCCTCTTGCGAGTTTTGCCACACCCTTAAAAATATCAGGATTTCTTAAAGGCAGGATGATGCTTTCCTGAACTTCTCCTTTGGTTTTGTCATAACCCGCAATCCAGTCCCAGGGATTTCCGTTTTCTGGGATAAAATGTGTAATTCCTTCGGGTTTATCGACATTTTCTGCTCCTGACATGTAAACATTGATTCCAAGGGTACGAAGCCTTTCAACGGGACTGCTGCTGGAATCTACAGGATGAAAAAGAAGAAATAAATTAATGCATGCAAGGATTTCATCCTGGGTAAGATTTCCTTTGCGGATAATTTCAATTCTGGATGTTCCGCCAATGGAAATGAATTTAAATTTAATGCCGTTAAATGATATCTTATTTGCAAATAAATTATCCCCGAGGGTTTGAAAGACAATATACCCCGTTTCAAAAGAAAGAATCCGCAGGTTCTCAATGTGGTTTTTAATCACACCCAGGGCTTTTAAGATCATGTTTTCTTCAAAATAAGAAGGGGAGAAAGCAAAGCGAAATTCTCCTTTCTCAAGGGTTATATTCGGGACTTCTACCATGGAATCTCCCGAGACTTTTTTCATGTGAGACTCCACAGCTTCGAGGATCTGCTGCTTTGCCATGGGGAAATCAATTTCTCCCGTTCTTGTTTCTTCAGTCATAGTCTTTCGGGCTGAATCGTTTCGTTTCTGGCGTCAAGAAATTATTCCTGTTGCATCCTGAATCCTGCTTTTGCAATATGGAATCGATGAAATGGAAACCAAACATTGTAGAGCCGCCTCCCTGCAGAGTTTTTATCGCTGCTTATTTTGACGACCTGCAGCGCTATGTCGATGTAAAAAAAGAAATCGAAAAGGGCTTTGGTGAAGTCGATTTTACGTCAGAATCACTTGATTCTGATTCGCTTCCTTCAGTTTATAAAGGCGTTTCCAGGCGCCATGTCAGGTTTTTGAGCCTGAAAAGGCCGTCCGGCAGAGAAGAAATCGTGGATTTGAAAAAAACTGCAATTGGAATTGAAACTAAATTTCAATCTGAGGGAAGGCCTTCTGTAGAACTTGATATCGGATATGTAACAGATTCTTCCGTCGTAAGGAGTTCTCTTGAGGACGGTTACGGCAGAATCTACATTTACGGAGGCATTTATGCAGAGACTCTGTATTATTTTGAAAATTACACATTTCATGCATTGCAGGGCCTTCCTCTTTTTTATTTTAAAAAGGAAGTTGTGACGGTATTCAATGATCTCAGGC
>JAOUOA010000272.1 GCA_029880625.1 Spirochaetia bacterium | reverse complement strand
TTGCAGCCGGGTTCATTCGGTCATCTGTAAAAAAAATAACTTTTGACATCCGTTTAAGAGATGTTATAAAAGAATGATTTTTTCTTCCATGAAGAGATATCCATTCGCAGTCATCCCACTTTATGCCAATTTTTGAAAAAGCATACTGCATTGCCCCCGGATGGGGTATCACCTCTACATGCTCTCTGCCGAGTTTTTCGATGAGACGCGATCCGATTCCGAAAAACATGGGATCGCCGGATGCTAAAACAGCAATATGATTTTCACCTGAAAGTTCTTCAATGCGGTCAAGGATTTCATTCAAATACCCTTTGATGGTAATCTGAACCCCAGAAAAATCCGGAAAAAAAGCAAGATGCCGTTCGCCGCCGACAAGGACCTGACTTTTCATCAGAGCATTCATGGCTTTCCCGTTCAGACCTGAACATCCGTCATCGCCGATGCCGATCACACTGACCGCTTTAGCCGTATATTCAGGCATTGCTTTCCCCCTCTACCGAAAGCTTCATTAAAGCATGGAGGATGGAGACTGCAATCGCGCTACCCCCTTTTCGCCCCCTTGATACGATATAAGGAACATCTTTCAGTTCACAAACCGCTTCTTTTGATTCGGGAGCTGAAACGAAACCTACAGGAACTCCAATAATCAATGCGGGTTTGATATGGGTTTCCCTGATGATGCGTACCGCTTCAAGCAAAGCAGTGGGAGCATTTCCTACAGCGATGATGCTGTTCTGAAACACGCCTTTTTCAAGAGCTTTCTGCATGGATTCGACTGCACGGGTTGAATTTTTCGCCTTTGCTTTCTCAATCACATCCTCATCAGAAATATAATGATGCACCGAACATCCAAAATGATCGAGACGACTCTGATTCAGTCCTGCTTCTATCATTTTAACATCTACAAGAATGGAGGAAGATGCTTCTAGAGCCGCTATGCCGTCCGTAACAGCCATTGGCGAAAACTCCATAAGACTTTTAAACTCAAAATCAGCTGTCGCATGAATTACCCTGCGTACAATTTCCCATTCTTTTGAAGAATACGAATGATCGCCTGCTTCCCTGTCAATAATTTTGAAGCTTTCATTTTCAATATTTCTTCCAAGCGCAGTCATCTGCCTCATATCATTATCGTGACTCATAAACCCTCTCTTATACTTCCGGGTATTCCCCGAGAATTTCTCCGTTAAAATCAATCAGCGTACAGCGGATCTGAAAATCCCTGGTCCTTTCTGGAATCAACTCCTGTTTAATTTCAGAAACAGGAATTCCGGACGCATAATTTGTCATAAAAACAACCACCCGCCTGCAAATTTCGCAGGATAGCTCTTTTTCCAAATTTTCTTCCCTGGCAAGATCAAGAACATTTCGCGCAGTTGTCGATTCTAATATTTTCTGAACTTTTTCTTCAGGAAATCCCGCTGAGAGAGCTGCATCAGCAAGCATCTGCATGTTTACATCAGATCCTTTCTGATGCGTCTGGATCACTCCGTCCGCCATTTTTGAAAGCTTACCGATCATTCCAAAAATATAAATTAACGAAATCCCTTTTTTAAAGGCATTGCGAAGTCCTGTTCCAATAAAATCCCCCACCTGAATAAAGCTTTCCTGCCGTAGATGCTTCAAGTTTTCCATCGCATAAAATTCTGTCTTTCCGCCTGTAGTAAATGCAAGTTCCCGAATTCCTTTTTCATATGCGACATAAATAGACTGGATTATGCTTTTTCTGTAGGCTGCTGTAGAATACGGCTTTACAATTCCGCTTGTACCCAGTATGGAAATTCCGCCTAAAAGACCCAGTCGCTCATTGGTTGTTTTTTTTGCCCTTTCTTCACCGTCGGGAACACTGATTGTAATATCCGCGCCTAACTTCGTAACGCCAAGTTCAGATTTTACCATTTCAATAATATTTTTTCTTGGAATTTCTGTTATCGACGGCTCGCCGACAGAGATACCAAGACCAGGCAGTGTTACTTCAGCAACACCCTCTCCTCCGGAAAGAGTAATTTCTCCGGTATCATTCAGCTTTACTTCTGCAGTCAGTTCTGCAAGATGCGTACAGTCAGGATCATCGCCGGCATCTTTGACAACGCTGCAGAGCGCGCTTTGATTCCTGATCTCACATCTTTTTACCGGAAAAATGACTTTCTTGCCGTTGGGAAGAACAGATTCTATTCGCGTCATTTTTTTTTCTTGAATCAGAGCTCTGACAGCAGCCTTCGCAGCTGCTGCGCTGCATGCGCCGGTTGTATAGCCGGTCCTCAGATACGCAGGATCTTTCGGAATCACCTTTTTCATATCTGTATTGAAAAATGGTTCCGTCCGGATCAGTTCTTCATTCATACCGTAAATTTGAAGCACTTCTTTAATAATCCGGACTGCGTACCCGTCGCCTGAAACAAAAGCCAGATCCGGAGTAACTTCATGAACTGCATCGGTTATTGCATCGCGCACGGTCCGGTAACGGATGGGATCTTCCTGTAAAGAGATGGTGATTTTGCTAAACCTTACCTTAAGTTTTTCAGGAATATGATTGAGAACAAAATCTTCTGTTAAAAAATTACAACCTTCTTCCGCCAGCCAGATCACTTCAATACTTCCTGCAAAACGCCTGCATTCTCTGCTATTTAAGATCCCGAGGATTGCGGTCAATCCAGTATCGCTTGCGATTAAAATAAGATTCCCGGAAGGATCTTGATTCTGAATAAAAAAATTTTTTCCATAGGGCCCGCCGAATTCCAGTTCAGCGCCTTCAGTTATCACATCATTCAGAAAATGTGAAGCGATTCCTTCAGGTTTTTTATAGACAGCAAGGATAATCTGACCAGGATCTTCGTCGGAACTGATAATGGAATACGCACGTTTGATATTTTTTCCTTCTTCATCAAAAATCCCTGTATTCAGTAAAATCCAGTTTCCCCCACGAAATAAAAACTCTTTGGGCATCTCCAATGAAAGAACAGCCGTATCATCGGTCAGCTTTTCCATCTTTTTAATTTTCAGTTTTTGAGGGGACATGAATCTTATTTTTTACCGTTTGCGGGATAAATATCATGAAGAAAGTGATGGATCTCATCAAGATCCTGATACAGCTTCTTAAGCCCCTCTACCTGATTGGAAAGATCTTGCTCCACTTTTTTTGTAAGCACCAGAAGCGCCTGATGGTAGGCATACGATTCATCCTCTTTCTCCATTCCAGAAACTTTTTCATGAAGATCAACAACAGCATGCGCATAAAAATTCATCAATTTGGATAAATTTCTGCTTTCCGTTATAGAACGGATCACACCTGCCTGAACAGCCGATTCGCCAAGATCTTTTTTATCATGCTCTTTTTCCGCCGGATCGTCAATCCCGATCAAATCCATCAGCCCCAGACGAAGAGCGCTTAATTCTTTACATGCCATATTTTCCTCTTTACATAATTGTATCAACAAGCCTTTTTACAGGCAGATCATTCAATAAATGATTTTCAACAAGTTCTTCCGCATCATTTTCATTAACGCCGCGGTACCAGATTCCGTCAGGATAAACAACAACTGTCGGACCTTCCGAACAATGCCCCATGCAGGAAGTCTGTGTAACGATAAATTCTTTTCCCATTTTAATTTTTTTCAGGTAACTCCGGAGTGCAGAAAGGAAACGGATGCTTCCTCTGGAAGCACAGTCAGCATTTCCGCAGACAAGAATATGCTTTTCTACTTTTACATGCGAATGGTTTTCAGTCTGAATATTTTCGTGAGAAAATCGATGGCGGATGCTCCACAGAAGAGCGCGAAGTCCTCCCGCATGTTCTTCCTGACCCGGCATCGGATGCCTGTATTTGCAGTTATCGCAATGAAGTGCGGAATCACCCGAGACAGCCTGACGGATTCTTTCATCAATCAACTGATAAATATTTTCATGAATTCCAAGTTCTTTTGCAAGATAAAAAGAAATCCATGGGTAATCGGATTTATAGCCTTCGACTTTCCGCTGTATCCGATCGGTAAGAACTCCACGAAATAAAAAATGAGGAATCACTACGATGGCATCGGGTCTTGAGCGGACAAGAAAATCTGCCGATTCATCCATACCCGGCCTGGTTACGCCTTCAAAACAGGACAGAACCCGGTCAAAATCACGGCCGTCCTCAAGAAATCTTGCCTGGCGGTACAAATTGGCATTGGCATCTGGATCGCTGGATCCTCTTCCGATAAACAAAACTGAAATTCGCTTATGTTTTTTTTCAAATACGCCGGTTTCTTTAACCCTGTAATAATTCAGCTCAGAAATCAGAGGATGATTTCCCAGAACATTGCAGGAAATATACACGGTTTCAGGAAAGTCTTCTTTAAGTTTTTTCAGGAGAGATGAAATATCATTTTTCGCATGTCCTGATTTATAAAATAAAAGGGGCACTGTAATAATTGTTTTATACTGATCTGAAATTTCATACAAGACTTCGTTTATGTCAGGCTTGCTGAGTTCAATGTATCCGATTTTAACATCATATTCAGGATGACGGAGTGAATATTCTGATACAAACTGTGTCATTTGCAGGTTGGAATCCTGATTTCTGCTGCCATGACCTATAAAAACCAATGCTATTCTATCTTTACTGGCCTTCATCGTTTATACTTCCTCTTCTTCCTGAAATGCGGACTCAATGCTTTTTGTATATTCCAGAGCCTGAATTACATGAGTTTCATTTACAAATTTCACTTTCTCACGGGCAGCCACATCACCTGCGGTACGAATCAGACCTCCCAGTTCTCGTAAACGAAGCGTATAAAATCCCGGACGGGCGCGAATCACGGCCTGATTCAATATTTCAATGATTCCGGACTTTTCAAAATGGGGGATGCGTCCGTCATTCTGCACTTCACCTGCAATAAAATGAATCATCTTTTCTGTATTTTTGGGATTTACTGGCATTGAAGTTTTTGTATAAATTTCATATCCGTAACCTTTTATTCGCGATCGCA
>JAOUOA010000270.1 GCA_029880625.1 Spirochaetia bacterium | reverse complement strand
CGGGAATATTTCGCAATTCTTCTATGCTCCGCTTTTTCATAA
This sequence comes from Spirochaetia bacterium, assembly GCA_029880625.1. Taxonomy (GTDB): domain Bacteria; phylum Spirochaetota; class Leptospiria; order Leptospirales; family Leptonemataceae; genus JAOUOA01. The sequence continues at coordinate 4,929 of JAOUOA010000270.1, read as the reverse complement.
AGAAATTTGTCCGGAGCAGTTCAATAATTACGCTTATTTTTCCTGATCTGTAATTTAAATTGACTCCAAGTTCCTTCAGTGCTTTCAGGCCTGTTGTCAGCGATTCTTCCATTTTGTGCCGGGTGGCATAGTAGCCGATCATCATTTCATAAATGGGAACTTTATCCAAAATGTTTTTTGCATTTTTAAGAACCAGGTCAAACATGGATTCAGCATTTTCAAAATTGGCTGTAATATATTCCATTTCTGCTCTGTCTGTATAAAGATCCCGGGTAATTTCATAATGTGTTTTCCATGAATTTTCAGGAAGGAACCGGCAGCCGGTTCTGAAAAAATCTAGAGCATTCTCAAACGCTGCTGAAGATTTCGCTTTTTTACCTGCAGCAAGATTCATTCCTGCGATTTCAACTCGATCAGAAGCATCTGTTACCAGGTCTCGACCGCAGTTCAGATGAGTTACAATATCGATTACAGACTCATTGAATTCATTTTCAGAAATATTCTTCAGAAGAATGATGCCCAGATTATAATGGATTTTATTTTTTTCATTTTCATCCATCAACGATCCTGCTGCATCCAGGATTCGATCATGCATGAATTTAAATTCGATTTTTCCATGAGCGGCGATTTCTTCCCTGCTGCCGGTCCTGTTTGCTTCTGTATCAGAAAAATTCATTATATATCTGTAATTTTCTGAAAGCGGGATAATAAAGTCTTCCATAAGAAGATCTTTAAGCGATTGAATTAAATCCCCAAAATCCATCCTGCTTAAAAGCTGCAGGTGCTGCAGATTGAAAACTGTTCCGAAACAGGATGCAAGCATAAGGACATTTTTTGAGCTTTCATTCAGATCATTGATTTTGGATACCATCAGATCTACCAGATTTTCAGTTTTTTCCATTGATACAATGTCAGCGGTCTTCCAGTTCCATTCGCCTGCATCGTAATTGAAAAAAATCAGTTTCTTTTCATAAGCTGTTTTTAAAAATTCATTTATAAAAAAAGGATTTCCTTCTGTTTTTTTTATGAGAATCGATCCAAGCTCATTGCATTTATCGCCGTCAGCATGAAATGCATCTTTCAGAAGATTGACAGCATCTTCTTCTTTCAGTGGATTGAGATACAAATTTTCAGAATAAAGAAATGAACCGGCAGAAATGCTTTCTATCATCTGCATCAGAGGATGGGCTTCGCTTACTTCGCTGCTGCGGTACGATCCTATAAAAAAAAGTCCGCTGCTTTCCGGATCATTGAGCATCTGAGGAATAAATTTTAATGTGGCGGAATCAATCCACTGAAGATCGTCAAAAAATAACGTCAATGTATGCTTTCTTCCCGAAAAGACCTTGATAAAATTCTGCAGAGCAAGATTGAATCTGTTGAGGCTTTCCGCAGGCGGCAGTTCCGGCAGTTTCTCCTGTTTTCCGATAATATGTTCGAGTTCAGGTACGATTTCACAGATAATCTGAGAGTTGGGGCCCAGTAATTTTAATATTTTATTTTTCCAGAATTCAATTCGTTCGCCGCTTTCCGTTAAAAGCTGACGAATTAAATCTTCAAAAGCAAGAATCAGGGCGCTGTAAGGGATATCCCTCTTAAACTGATCAAATTTCCCTGAAATAAAATATCCGCGGTGCTTTAAAATCGGCTTTTGCATTTCCTGAATCAGCATGGATTTTCCAATGCCGGGATGACCTGAGATTGCTAAAAATGAATTCTGTCCTTCCAGAACACGGTTAAAAATATTCATGATCATCTGATTTTCTTTTTCTCTTCCGTACAGCTTCTGCGGCAGTAAAAATCGATCGGACCGGTCATTTTTACCGGCACTAAAGCCGTTTACTTGAGAGTTTCCGTTCAGAAAATCAAGACAGCTCTCAAGGTCGCTTTTCAGTCCAAATGAACTCTGGTACCTGTCTTCAGCAGATTTTGCGATCAGCTTCAGAACAATGTCTGAAATATACTCAGGAATGCTCTGCTTGAGCCCATCAATTTTTGACGGAGGAACTGCTTCTTTTGCAATATGTAGGTGCAGCAGTTCAAGCTGATCTTCGCCTTTAAAAGGAAGCTGTCCGGTCAGGAGTTCGTAGAAAGTAATTCCAAGGGAATAAAAATCCGTACGATAATCGATATTCCGGTTCATTCTTCCAGTTTGTTCAGGCGAAATATAATTTAAAGTGCCTTCAAGAGATTCAGGATTGATTATAAAAGAATTTTCGCGGGAGAGCTGCGAGGAAACGCTGAAGTCAATCAGCTGAGCCTTCCCATTGTTGATGTTAAGGATGATATTATGCGGCTTGATATCTTTATGGATAATTCCTTTTTGATGGATTTGTCCCAGCGTTTCGCTGAGGCGAATGAAAATTTTTATTAAGCTGGGCTGTGCCAGAACTTTTCCGGACTGAATGATCTTATTGAGTGAAATTCCGCCAATATCTTCCATGACAAGAGCGTAATTATTGCGAAACGAAAGAAAATTTTGAACCTCTACAACGCCGGGGGTTTCTTTCAGTAATTGAGCGATTTCATACTCGCGTTTTAATTTAGCAATCTGATGCTGGGTGGGATATTCAGAATTCAGGACTTTAATGATTACCGAACGTTCTGACTGGTTTTCAACGGCTCTGTAAATTATAGATTTTTGATTTCTATAAATTTCTTCTGTTACTGTGTAGCCTTCAATATCCTGTTCCATAAAAATGAAATGGAATTATACCTTATAACGGCTTTTGTGTCTTGTATGCCTTAGCTGATTTTTAAAAAAATATTAATGAACTTTCAAAAAGAATGAATCTTGCGGTGCAAAATTTTAAAAAAAGACTAATCAAACGGCTTAATTCTGCCCTTAATAATTTGAACCCGCCGGTTGGTCAATTCCGGATCGGTCGAGGCCTCAAGGACATTGTGCCGGATCAATCCTTTAAATATTTTCCACGATGCAGGCGACTGGATTGCTCCAGTATGGCATTTTAATTCACAGGAAAGGCAGAGCAGGCAGTTTCTTCCAAATGCAGGATACAGGCCTTTATTTTCTATCATTGTAATATTTTCTGTTGGGCAGACTTTCTCGCATTTTCTGCAGGAATCGCAGATTTTGCGGTTTACTCTGAAAAGCTGCGAAATTATGATTCGGGTTAAAAATTCAGAAGCAAGACTTCTTTCTATGCGATGCATGATCCGGGCTTTTTTCTGTACCGGCGGTTCTTCACAATGATTTTCTTTTAAATTTTTTGCAAGCTGCTTTCCGAATAAACGGGCATTTTTTAAATAATCTTTTGAAGGTTCTTCCGGTGAAAACAAATACCCTTCATTCAGATATTCATAATAAATATCTTTTCCTTTTGAATGATAGAGTCCTGCAAATTTTGCATTTTTTTTCTGAGCGAGTTCCAGATGGAAGTAAATGTATCTTCAGGATACGAACCATGCAGCAGAAAAACAAAGGCCGGCTTTTGGTTCAGCGGCGGCAGTCCCTGGATGTATTTTGAAACATTAAATGGCTCTCTGTAATAATAGACGGGAGTTCCAATGCCCAGAAGATCAAATTCTCCAGCATCGGGTATTGTATTTTGTCCTTTGAGATTGTGGAGCTGTACATCATAACGGGAAGCTTTCAGCCCTTTTGCAATCTCAACGGCAATGCTTTCTGTTGTATTCCACTGAGAAAAATATACAATCAGGCACCGTTTCTTTTTTTTCATGCTCTGGATTGTATATTAAAGAAAAATATTTGTCTTGTATAAGATCGCTGATAAATTACTTTTGTATTCGGCAGTTATTACTTGAATCACTGAGTTTTTATTAGGCCTGTGAACAAAATGATACAGAACTTTAGTATAATAAAATTTCAGGGAACTTTCAGAACTGCCCTGCAGCAGGGGATGCCGATTGATATTTTTCGCTTGAAAAAGTAAAAATGAGTTTAAAAAATATAACCAAAATTTACGACATAGCAATAAAAACATTTTTAGTAATTTTTCTAATTATATTTTTATCCTGCGATGAACCTGGCTCATCCGGTGTAGACTTAAATGCTGATCCGATTGAAATTACAAACAACGGCACAAGCATTAAGCATGACGGATATGAAATTCCTGTTTATCCGAAAGCAAAAAACGTATATGTACACGAAAATGCATTTAAAGATTATATCATAACTCCTTCCATTCTTCATTCTTATGAATACCATGTTCCTGCGGCGAAAAATTCAGACCGAAAGAAAATGGTTGAAATCATTGCGGCCTTTTATAAAAATAAAAATCTTTTTCATGAGCCATTGGGGAAATTCACAAGTTATTATGATGCAGAGAATGGATATGTATGGTACGGTTCGGAATGTTCTGACGCGACTCAAGATAAAATTTCTCTGGACATTTACAGTTTTCCTGAAGATGATTTTATTTTAGTGCATATCAATATGCCTCCGCTGGACAGATATTCATGCGGATCATAGGCACAGCACAGGCTGTAATCTCAGACAATCTCTGTGCGGGCAAGGAAATACTTACGAAAACCTTTCAACCGCAATAACGGTGGGCTTAGATCGTGCAGGTGTTGCATTTGCCAGCTCCATCATAACTGAACAAGTATCTGGTTATCAGTGTAAGTCTGCAGGGGAAGTGGCGTCCATCCGGGAGCAATGGCGCTGATCAATGCATCATAAGTGGAAAGAATTGTGCAGACACAATTTTATGTATAAGTTAGGCGGCGAAAAATGTCCTTTCATTTCCTGTATCCAGCCTTCTCTAAAATCCGCTTCTGTCGTTTGGCTTTTCCTCTCACAGACAGAAATTCGCCGATTGTATTCCAGAAAATCCCTTTTTTGGGATCAGGATCTTTTCCCTCTGCCATCCTGTGAATTTGATAGGTACACCATTTTAAATTCGCAGCACCTGCCATGATCTGCACGGGAAATTCACGCGGAGGATC
>JAOUOA010000269.1 GCA_029880625.1 Spirochaetia bacterium | reverse complement strand
AGTGATTTTTACAGGGACCTATGTCCCTCCTCATAACAGTCCTGATTTTTATGCTCTTCAGGCCGGAAATTACATTCTGGGCGGCGGTTCGTTCAATTCCCGTTTGATGCGCGAAATCCGTACAATAAGGGGACTTGCCTATTATGCCTATTCCAGAAATATTTTTCAAAAAAAGACAGGCTACTTTGCTTCGGGAGCAGGCACTCGTATTGATAAAGTTTCAGAAAGCCTCTCTCTTATGCTGGAAATCATCGGCGGTATGAAAGCCCCCGTCAAAGAGCAAGAACTCGATCTTGCAAGAGAATCCATTATTAATTCGCTTGTTTTTCAATTTGATAATCCGGAGGATATCCTTGATAATGAAATCCGCTTTATCAACCACGGCATGCCGGAAAATTATCTTAAAATGTTTCCTGAAAAAATCAATGCCCTTTCCAGAGAACAGATTTCAAAAGCATTTCAAAAGCATATAAAAACAGATTCCATGCACATTGCCGTTGCAGGACCCGCTTCGCTTAAAGCGGAACTTGAAACAATCCGTCCGGTCATCGTCATCAAACCCGAAGATACCTCAATTCCGGGAGCGGCCGAAAATTAAACTGCAGAAATACAGTCATAAAAACTATAGTTTTCTCGGAATCTCTGAAGGAGGCCTCCAGACTTCGGTTGCATTTCATCAGTTTCGTCTCATGTTTGATATCGGAATCGGATCGCCGCGATTGACGGATATTCCCAGACTTCTGCTCACGCACGGACACCTGGATCATGCATCGGGCATTGCCTATTATGTTTCCCAGAGAAGCCTTCGCCATCTGGACCCTCCGGAGATCTTCTGTCCCGTTGAAATAAAAGAATCTCTTGAAAAAATTCTGAATCTGTGGGGTGAAATTGAAGGGTTTCAAAACCGGTTTCATATTACCGGAACGGAAGACGGCAGACTCTATCCTCTTCAGTCCAATTATTACTTTAAATCCCTTCGCTCCATTCACAGGATTCCTTCCAGCGCCTACATCGTTGTAGAAAAAACGAAAAAGTTAAAGGAAGAATACAGAAATCTACCCGGACATGAAATTGCTGTCATGAAAAGCAACCCCGATATATTTTATGAATCAGAAAATCCTCTCGTTGTATTTTCCGGAGATACAAAAATCGAACTTATCATTGAGAATCCGGAAATTCAGAAGGCAAAAATTCTGTTTCTGGAATGCACCTATATTGACGACAAACGCCCCGTCGAAAGAGCGCGCAAATGGGGGCATATCCATCTCGATGAAATTATTGCAAATGCTGAAATTTTCAGAAATATTGAAAAGCTGTTTTTAATTCATTTTTCGCCTCGGTACAGCAATGAAGAAATTAAAGCTGCATTAAAATCCAAAATGCCCGACTGGCTGCATAAAAAAACTACTCCGTTCTATGCGGCAAGGCCGTAGAGACCTATAGGATTCATCTTTAAATGATCAAAAGAATCAGTAATTCAGCTCATGGGATGCCTGGAAATAATAAATTTCCCTATTTTATTATACATGTCAACTGAGACAGATTTCTCTTGACTTCATGGAATTATTGTGATCAAGGTCTGATCGGCCGGTCGGCGGGACCCTGTTGGAAATTCCCCTCCACCTGACCAACCCTCGGGGGCGGGTAAAATGTGTCCGGGTGATTCATCAGCCAAGCTGCGAATGAATTAAAGAAAAAGCTTCTTTTACCTTCAGCTTTCCTTCATAGATAGCACGGCCTGATATGGCGCCGATGATTCGCTCATTTTTGAATTTCGCATCTGTATCGCGCTTAAAATCCAGAAGGGACTGGACATCTTCAGGTGAAGAAATCCCGCCGGATGCAATGATGCGCAGATCTGAAACTTCAACGGCATTTAAAAGAGACAAAATTGAGGGACCTGTCATGGCGCCGTCGGTAAGGATATCCGTAAAAATAATTTCCCGGGCTCCGGCTGTTTCAATGGCAGGAAGAAAATCTTCCACGCTTACGCCGCCGTCTTTTTCCCATCCGGCCACTTTTACACGGCCGTCCTTTGCATCGACGCCCACAATGATTTTTTCCGGACCGTATTTATGGAGGGCCGCTTTTAAGAACTCAGGATCAGAAACTGCAGCGGTACCAAGAATACAGCGGGAAACTCCGCGCGAAAAGTAATCTTCAAGAGCATCCACGCCTCTGATTCCGCCTCCGATTTCAATGGCGCCGTTAAACTCGCCGGTGATTTTAAGAATGCTGTCAAGAGCGCTTTTATTTGCGCTTCTATCGCCGTTGCGGGCTGCATTGAGATCAACAATATGAATGATTTTCGCTCCGTCGTCAACAAACTGCCGCACCTGTTTAACGGGATCGTCTCCGTATACGGTAACATTATCGTAACGCCCCTGATGAAGCCGCACAACCTTTCCGTCCAGAAGATCCACAGCAGGGATCAGTTCAAATTCTTTCATTTCAGCACTCCAGTAATTGATGAATGATTCTTCAGAATACATAATATGTAATTATATTTTTATTACTAAAATTCCCCGGTCATTCATATGACCAAACAAAAATCATTCAGTTAAAACGAACTCAGAAAATTCAAAACTCGTTCTAATTTTTAAATCGATTTTACCCAGTTTTCAATGAGCTTCAGGCCTTCATGATCAGATTTTTCAGGATGAAACTGCATTGCAAGAATCCCGTTATTTTTTACCGCTGCGCAAAATTTCTCATCGCCGTATTGGCATTCAGCGATAATGGATTCTTTATGAACATCAACGGCTCTGTATGAATGAATAAAATACATGTAATGGCTGAAATCCGGTTCTTTTGAAATCAGGCGGTTCCAGCCCATATGAGGAATCCGTGTATCGTGGTTTTGAAATTGAAATTTGCGGACATGGCCGGGAATCAGGCCGAGTCCAGGAATCGATTTTCCTTCCGGCGATTCATCTGAATTTTCAAAGAGCACCTGAAATCCGATGCAGACTCCAAGAAGCGGTTTTCCTGCTTTTACATGATCGGTGATAATGCTGTCCAGGCCGTCTTTTTCAAGATGTTCCATGGCTGCCGTAAAGGCTCCGTCGCCCGGAAGCACAAAAGCGGATGCATTTTTTAAGACGTCATGGTCTTTTGTAAAAACGACATCGTCATGGTATAGGCGAAGGGCCTTGAGCATGGAATGAATATTTCCCATTCCAAAATCAATAACGGCAATTTTTCCGTTTGAAGACGACATATTCACAATATTTTTTATCTGATCCGCTCCGTCGAGTGAAATTCAACCCGGATCAAGACTCATCGATTCAAAACGGAGGCATAAGAAATGCAATTTTTCCCAAAAAAATTACCCGGAAAAGAACCTGTAAGTTTATTCCAGAACACCCTTTGTGCTTGCTACGCCGCTTCGCCGGGGATCCATTTCAACAGCCATGCGAAGAGCGCGCCCAAGGGCCTTGAAAACTGCCTCATGGATATGATGCCGGTTTTCTCCATAGTGAACGAGAACATGAAGGTTCATTTTTGCATTCTGTGCAAATTTTTCCAGAAACTCCAGAGAAAGCTCCGCATCGTAAATACCGAATTTACCCTCTCTGATTTTATCCGGAGCATTCCAGACAAACGAAAAGCGTCCGCCCAGATCCAGAGCGACCGTGGCAAGAACCTCGTCCATAGTAATGGTAAAATGCCCATACCTGCCAATACCAGATTTATCACCCAGAGCCTGATGCAGAAGATTTCCAAAAACGATCCCTGTGTCCTCAACAGAATGGTGGCAGTCGATACCGATATCTCCTTTCAGCTTCAGATCAATGTCCATAAGACTCTGACGGGCCACATGGTCCAGCATGTGCTCAAAAAACGGGATCTCTGTATTAAAAACTGCTTTGCCCTCTCCGTAAAGATTCAGAGTAAAATCGATTTCAGTTTCTTTTGTTTTCCGCTGGTAATTTATCGGTTTGGATACTAAAGACATACTATAATATCGGAAATTCCTGCGCCGATTTCCAGCCATAAAACTCATGCGGAATGAATCTTCTTACTTTTGTTTTCACTGGCAGGAATTCAATAGAAAATGGATTGCAAGCATTCATGCTTCAAAATTTCTGTAATTTCAAGCCCAGATGGCGGAATTGGTATACGCGCCAGTTTCAGGTACTGGTGGCCGCAAGGCCGTGGAGGTTCAAGTCCTCTTCTGGGCACAGTCGGAGACTTTATCGAACCCGCTTTTTCTGCTTCTGGCAGAAGAGCGGGTTTTCTGTTTTATGGGAGATGGACACAAATTTTTCAATGACCCGGCCATGATTATGGAAATTTTTCGCGGTCGTCAAATTTTTTTGGTCTTGTCTCTCCAATGGGAGTTTTTTGTGACCTTCCACTTATGATTTTACGACGTATATCGCTTTTTCTCAGGATTTTTTTTGATTTGAGACGCGGGCAATTTCCTATATAAAAAATAAAGCAAGTTATGGACTTATTCTGGATAAAACAGATGAAGTATGATAGCATTAGGGAAAAATTCTGATAAATATTTGTTAGATTATTATGAATTAATTCGTAATTAATGTAAAATATGCATGTCAACTCTCAAAAACACCTGGTAATAAAATCAGAAAGAGTTAAACATCCCCCATATACAACTGATGAGGAAATTGTATTAACATCCCGGCATATTCTGGTTTCAAATACAGACCTCAAAGGAATTATTACTTATGCAAATTCAGACTTTCAGGAAGTATGCGGCTATTCTGAAGAGGAATTGATAGGGAAACCTCACAACATCATCAGGCACCCCGATATGCCTCGAAGCGCTTTTCTGGAGTTATGGAACACAATTCAAAATGGCAATACCTGGACGGGAGTGGTTAAGAACAGAGCAAAGAACGGCGGTTACTACTGGGTTCTTGCCAATGTCTCTCCCATGTTTGAAAGCGGTAAAATTATAGGTTATATTTCTGTTAGATATAAACCAGATGCAAGTCTGCTGGAACAGGCAAAAAAACTT
>JAOUOA010000267.1 GCA_029880625.1 Spirochaetia bacterium | reverse complement strand
AAAATCTTCTTGTGGAAACGGATGCTCCCTATCTCACTCCAGTTCCGATGAGAGGGAAAATCAACGAACCTGCTTATACGCTCCATACTTTAAATTTTATCGCAGATCTTCGTTCAAAAAATAACGGTGAAAATCCAGAGGAAGTTAAAAAAGCAATTTATAAAAACTCAATTCGGTTTATAAATTTAAAAAATACAGCAGACGGTAAAAGCATATGCTTGATTTAAAAAGAATTCAGGAAAATCCGGATGAGCTGGAAGAAATGCTCACCAAAAGAAACTTCAAAGCCTTTGACGCTGGAAAATTAAAAACTATAATTGAAAAATATAAGAATCAGAAATCAAAGGTTGATGAAGAGCGATCGCGGAGAAATTATGCAAGCAAAGAGATAGGAAATTTAATTTCTAACGGTAAAAAAGAAGACGCAGAAAAATTAAAAGCTGAGGTCAAAGGCCTCGGAGATGTCATTGAAAATTTGGAAAAAGATCTTGAGTCCATTGAAACAGAAATGTCCGGTATCGTTCTTGAACTTCCCAATTACCCCGATTCGGATGTTCCGGTTGGAAGCGATGAAAAATCCAATATCGTTCTTCGGATTGAAGGAAAAAAGCCCGAGTTTGATTTTACACCGGCCCCACATTATGAAATCGGCGAAAAGCTAAATATAATCGATTTTGAAAGAGGCGTAAAGCTTGCAGGATCGCGATTTTACTCTTACAGAGGGAAGGGCGCCGCTCTGGAACGTGCTTTAATAAATTTTATGCTGGATACACATACAAAACAGTTTGGTTACAGTGAAATGTGGGTTCCTCAACTTATCAATGATGAGGGAATGACAGTTACGGGCCAGTATCCAAAATTTAAAGGCGAATATTATAGGTTCGAAGAAGATGGACTTTCTCTGATTCCTACAGCAGAAGTTCCTCTTGTAAATCTTTATCGCGGAGAAATTATTGAAGAAAAGGATCTCCCCGTTGCTATGACAGCAGCATCAAGTTGTTTCAGACGCGAAGCAGGATCAGCAGGAAAAGATACCAGAGGTCTGGTTCGTGTTCATCAGTTCCAGAAGGTCGAACTTGTGCAGATTGTGCATCCGGAACATTCAAGAAAAATTCATGAAGAAATGCTTTCGCATGCTGAAGAAATTCTTAAGAAACTGAATCTGCACTACAGGGTCCTTTTACTTTGTACAGGAGACATGGGTGCAACGGCTGCAAAGACATACGATCTGGAAGTTTGGATGCCGGGACTGGACCGTTTTGTGGAAATTTCTTCAATATCAAACTGCCTGGACTTTCAAGCCAGAAGAGGGTTGATTCGCTACAGACCAGATGGGAAAAAAAATAAGCCTGTTCTGACTCATACCTTAAACGGTTCAGGTCTTGCTGCAGGAAGAACGCTGGCGGCTGTAATGGAAACATATCAAAAAATTGACGGCAGTTTTGATATTCCGGATGTTTTGAAAAAATATTTGTAATTAGAAATATTTTTTAATTTATAATGATCTGGGATTTTTGAAGAAACTTCAGGTTTTTGCTTATTAAAAGATTATTTGAGTCCGTTCTGGATTAAGAATTCAGAGCTTCTTTTTCATCGCCGTAAATATCAAACATATCCAGAAGTTCTACAACTTCGAATATTTTTACAACAGCAGGCGTGAGGTTGCAAAGCCTGAACTTTCGGTTCTGTTCTTTCAGTTTTCTTAGCAGTGTAACAAAGAGTCTGAGGCCGGATGATGACATATATTCAACTTTTTCCAGATTTAGCAATACCCCGAGTTTTGGATTGTTGTTTATCAAATTGTTCAGGTCTGATTCAATATCAGAGGAATATTTTACATCCATTCTTCCCTGTAAATACAGTATCAGAAAGTTTTCTTTTTCTTTGTAGTCAATCAGCATAAGTTCTTCCAATGCACTTGCCCCATATGTTAGTATTTTTTTATCAGTCTCTTTTACAAGTATTATTTAATCCTGCAAGATACCAACTTCAAATCCAGGGATACAAAAGTTTAAAATTTATTTATCGGGTTGTAAGATTTTTATAATCACCTTGTTATTTTCGATCATTTTATTCTTATTCTTTATTCAGATATTTTATTAATTTCAATCGGTTTGTGCCGTCTTTATGTTCATATTCAACATTATCCATTAAAGAACGAATCAGATAGACTCCAAATCCACCTTTTCTGTTTCCGGAAAGGTTTTCATTTGGATCCGGTTCTTTCACATCCTCGATCTTAAAAGGATGCCCTTTGTCGGTAAATTCAATTTCAAGAATTTCTTTTGAGTCTATATGTATACTGCATTCAAAAGTTTCATTTTCAGGACTTCGATCCTTGAATGCATGAATTGTAATATTGCTGCCTGCTTCATCAACAGCAAGAAGTATATCATCCAGTATTCTTCCAGAAAGTCCATGTTTTTCCAGTGCAGAACGGACAGAATCTCTCAAAACAGGTATGGATTCAACGGCAACATGAAATTTAAAATTGTAATCTGCATGCCCCTGAACAGTTCCCTTAAATTTTGTTACTAGCATGGTGAAATCGTCATACTGAATTTCCTTTCCTGCAAAATCCAGAACACTGTTGTAGGTAAGATTGATGATTTCTTCCGGGTTTTTTGATATATTTTCTTTCAGCAGATTTAGGAATCGGTCAATGCCGAATTCTTCCTGTTTTGAATTAATCGCTTCAACGACGCCGTCCGTGTAAAGTACCAGAGTATCATTGGTTTGAATGGTGATTTCCTTTTCCTGATATTTTATAAGGAAATCAGGAAGAGCCCCTACTGGAGTTCCCTTTGCAGAAAGAAATTCAAAAGAACCGTCTTCATGCATTAAAATCATTTCATTATGACCGGCGGAAGAAAATTTCAGAATCCTTTTGGCCGGCTGATAGAGCGCCAAAAATACAGTAACAAACATCCCTGATTGTGAATCTTCATAAATGAGTTTGTTTCCGGCAGAAAGAATTTTGGATGGATTTTTAGTTGTTCGCATAATTGTTCGCAGAGTAGAGCTTGAAGCCGCCATAAAAAGAGCTGCAGGAAGAGATTTTCCTGAAACATCTGCTACAAGAAGAGTAATATCTCCATTTTTGTCATGAACATAATAATCATAAAAGTCACCGCCCATTGTTTTTGCCATGATGGATTTTGCAGATACTTCAATATGACAGTGTTCCGGCATTTTTGCCGGAAGAATATTTTTCTGAATTTCTGAAGTGATTTCAACTTCTTTTTCGATAGCGCTGATTTCAAGAAGCTGCTTGGAAAGATACATGTTTTCGTAAGCTCGTGAAATTTCAGAAGAAATTGTATTGATCAGACGGATTTCTTCATGTGTAATTGTGCTGGATTTAAAATCACAAAGACTTAAAGCTCCGAAAGTTGAATTGGAAGATGGAAACTGCAGCGGCAAAATCATGCATGTGGAACATTTATTGTCGCCGGTATTGAAACATGAATATCCACTTTCATAATTTTCACCGAGAATAATAAATTCATTATTATTTATTGCATCCGTTGCAATTTCAAGTTCGCTTCGAGCGGAGGTCTCTACAAGTTCTGTACCGCTCATCGATTCAAGCTGAAGTTGATTTCCAGAGTCCAGTACAAAAACTGCAGTCCTGCCAATATTCAGAACTTCATGTATGATACTTGTAATAGAGTTAAATAGACTTATATGATCATATGAATTCAGAATAGCTGTCGATATGGAATGGAGAGTTTGCGTTTCTTTAAGTTTTTTTTCAAGCTGAACGTTTGCATTTTGAAGATCGTCCAGAAGACCCCGTCTGTTGATTGCGATTGCAACTGAATCTGAGAAGCTTTCAAAAATTTCCACATCCTGTCCTGTGAAAAAGGGCCGGTCAATCGTATTCATCACTTCAATTACGCCGATGACTTCGTCGTTTAGTTTAAGAGGCGAGGCGATTAAATTGCGAGTAGTATTGCCTGTTCTTTTATCAACGTCTTTAAAAATTCTGGGATCATTCTGAGCATCGTTAACAAGGATGGATTTTTTTTCCTGAGCACAGATCCCGACAATACCCTGGCCAATTGGTATTCGGAGCCCCTGGAGTTTACGAGCTGTTTCTTCTGATATAACATCAAAATAAAGTTCACCGGTGTTTCGATCCAATAAAAAAAGACTGACGCTTTCTGCCTGAAAAACGCTTCTCGCACTTTTGAACACAGCGCGGATGACTTCGGTTATCTCCCGAGACGAATTTATAAGATTCGATACCTCCAGTACCGACCGGAGCTGTTTGTTTGCTTTGGTATTCTTTCGGGTAAGAGTGACATTGTTCAGGAGAAAGCTAACGCTGGATTTAAAGTTAAGAACTGCTTCGGCAGTATCCAGGTTCAGGACTGTGTTTTTTACCAGAATGATAAATGTTGAGGCAAGGTTATCAATTAATTCAAAGTCTTCAGATGTAAAAATTCTTTCATATTTTGGATCGGAAAATATTACCGCTCCTAAATCTCCAGGATTCAAGCCCATGTAAATTCCAATAATACTTGAAACAATGCTTCTTTCGCCGAGTCTTTCTTTTAATGAATCCGGGATTGTTGCCGGCTCATCCGGGTTGATTAAAATTTTGCATTTATGGTCAATGCAGTAAGATGCCACGATTTCATAAATTTCAGAATGTTTTATATTTGAATCAAATGAATTTAGTTTGCAGTCATTATTAAAATGAAAAAAGGTTCCGAAATCTGATTTTGAAAGTTTTTTGGCTTTGTTCAGTGCAAATTTTACAAATTTATTTACATCTTCAGTTTCAATAAGAATATATTTGCCATCGGAACCCTTTTTTAAAATAGGGATTTTTTTTTCCAGTTGTTTTGCTTGAAATTTCACTGAGTTACCATTGCCTTTTCAGCCAGCGAAGCGATCTTATCAGAATTTAGAATATCAATGGGCCTGTTCGCGGCAAATTGAAGCGCCTGGGGGCTGATATCCCCTACTGTCATAATGATTCCTTTGA
>JAOUOA010000266.1 GCA_029880625.1 Spirochaetia bacterium | reverse complement strand
ATGCTTACAAATTAATTTTTTTTATCATGTCATTGAAATCAAAATTTAAATCTGATCATTATTTTTTCTAATTAAAGAAACTTGATTATGTTATTGTTTCTTATAATTTTAATTATCAAACATATTTTCAATTGGTATTAGCATCTGAGCGATCACACATTGTACCACTGATTCACCAGTATGATCCTTCGCATTGTTGATAAAAAACACACCATTGTGCTTGCTTGTAATAAATTCTACCGCAGTTAAGCCGAGTCCCAAGCTGAATTGTTCAATTGTCATACCGTCTTCTACTGGTGGATGCACCCTGACAAACGGTTCTATGACAAATTTTTCATAGCCTTCAGGGATTCCTCCGAAAGGATCATCCAGAACATCATTTTTCACTCCAATAACAAAATAACCGTCACTTATCTGCGTAAAAACAGAAACAATAGTATTTGGTTTTGCATATTTTACCGCGTTAATTACAAGTTCCTTTACCGCTGAATAAAAATGAGTCCTGCTTATACCCACACTGCAATTTTGACGAAGCGCAGGAAAAGAAATCGATATATTGCGTGATTTGCCATAAGGTATGACATCTTTAAGGAGAGTCGGAATATCATTAATGATTGTTGATCCTTTAATGCTGTCTTTTACAAATTTATCAGCGATAATTTTATCAATTTTATCTAGTCCGGAAATCGCCTGTCGTGCGACTTCAGCATTTTCAAACAAAAGATCCACGATTTCTGATTCAAAAGTGTATTTTCCACCTTCTGAATGTGCATTCATCCGCATTAAATCAATTAAGGTTATCATAGTTCCAAAACCGCCGCCCTGAGCTAACGATGTCTTGAGATTATATATAGTTTTAGAACCTTCACCATCTTTATCCATTTTTTTTCTGGAGTCTTTATATGTAAGCCATTCAAGCTGCTTTCGAAGCTTTTCAGCAGAATGAAGTTTCATCTGCTTTTCAGTATTTTTTAAATGTTTGTATTCGAGTGCGTTAAGTATGGTCTGTTCCATTAAAGTAATATCAAGTGGTTTAATTACATAATCATAAACCCCCATTTTCATTAGTTGAATGATCGACTTAGGATCATCCATTGCTGTTTCAACAAGAATTACAGAATCAGGTTCAACCATTTTAAGATTCTGAATCAATGATTTTCCGTCCATTACAGGCATATTTAAATCAACAATAAATATTGAAAATTGCTCGCCATTATCAATGTATTCCATTGCTTCCTGACCGTTCGAAGTTGAAACAAAATCTAGTCCCATATTCTGACAGACTTTTTCGATTAGAACTCTTGCTGATTCAGTGTCCTCAACAATCATTATTGGACGGTTTATTTGATGAATAATTCGATTGTTAAAGGTTAGCTTTTGCCCTGGCACATTTGTAGTTTCCATAATTTATCCTTTTATATTATCGACGAAGAAATCTATTAAATAAGAGCAGTTTCGGGATATATATTTACTTTATGCAATCAGTTTTCTTAATATACAATATAATAAATTTTTTATTTTCATATTTTATGTTAAAAGGTCACTTTGACATTTAGGGTCTATTTTAATTCCGATAGCTAATATTTAGATGCTATATTTTATCCTCAAAATAACCTCTCATTCTTATACAAATCCATTTTACTAAGATTATGTCTCTATATTTTTTACCTTCAAATCAATGACTTTTAAAACCAAAATATTCAAAAAAAACATAAATAAACTTATTCTACCATATATCAGATAAATTATTATATAAAAAGAATGATTCGTAAAAGGAAATGCATATAATGCTCTGGTGATTTCTTACATATTTTATTAAATCCAAGCAAGGTATAAACTTTTTTCTTCACTTTAGATTATAGTTTTGGATTGGTTGACACATGAAACAATATAAAAAAAATGAATTCATGAAGTACAATTATAATAGGGAAGAAAGACTGTTTATGCGTCCTGAATCAATCCAACTTCTTGGAAAAAACATTCATGTTAGTATAGATACTTCATACAAAGAAAGTGAATATGAAGACAAATTACAAAAAATAATCGAGCGAATCGAAAGTAATAAGAATTTAATTGATGATGCTCTTCTTGAAAATATATATGAAATTTATTACGATACCTGGATGTACGATAAAGAAAGAAATGTTACAAAAGATGAATTTTTCAATAATTTAATTCTAGAATCAATCATACTGACCAAAAATGATTCTTGTACTATGCAGTACCAAACAGGTGAGCTTTTTGACGGGAAAGATATGGAAGTCATTTATGATGCAGACGGAAGTATTTTTATAGCAGGTTTAGACCCCAAGGATTTGGGATAAACGGGCTGATATGATTTTCCCATGATCCCTTGAGTTCTCGATAAAAATTTTTCCGCTTATGTTGCCTGCAGTTACTACTCCAGCAATAAACATCCCGGGTTCATTTGTTTCTAAAGTTTTTGGATCATGCAATGGTACAGGACTATTTTCTTGAAATGGCACACCTATTTGTTTCATAAAATCCAGAGGCGGTTCATATCCTGTCATTAGCAGTACAAAATCATTTTCCACTACAATCTCATCTTTCTCTGAATTGATTAACGTGGTTTTTCCAGGAGAAAATTCTTTTACATTCGTTCCAAAAAAAGCTTTGATTTCTTCCTTTTCCACACGTTTTTCAATATCGGGTCGAATCCAGTACTTAATACTGCTTTCAGAAAAATCATATTTTCTGTAAGAAAGCGTTACCTCAGAACCAGCACGAAAAAGAAGAAGCGCTGTTTCAATTGCAGAATTTCTACCTCCGACAACCAGCACCTTTCTCCCGTAATAATCATGAACATCGCTAAAATGGTGTTTTACATGCGGGAGTTCTTCACCATTTACATTTAACATTCGTGGTTTTTCGTATGCACCGCATGCAACTACGACAGTTTTGGATAAAATCCATTCTTCACTTCCGTCAAGAAAACGTACCTTTGTCTCAAAAATATTGTCTGCATTTTTTTTGACCTCAATAACCGTTGAGTATGTTTTTATTTTAAGATTTCTTGTTTTTACCAGACTTCTCAAATAAGCTAAATACTGACGCCGGTCAGGTTTTTCTTCTGGAATGGAAAGCGGAAATTTATCGATTTCCAAAAATTCACGAGAGGAAAAAAAATTCATAAAAGCAGGAAACTGTGAAATATGATTAGCAATCGAACCTTTGTCAAAAACTAGATATGAAATTGATTTTTTTTGAAATTCACAGGCAACGGCCAATCCTGCGGGACCTGCCCCTATGACAATTGAATCTAACATATACCTCAGTTTATAAATAACTGTATTGTTGCAATATTTAAAATTAATCTTTATCGCATTTCTTTAATTAAGAAAATATATTTTGGTTAGTACTGAAGCAATTTTCTTGTTTTTTTATAAATTTCAAAAAAAAGAATATCTTGATTTTTATTTGATCTGGTTAAAAATGCGATATCAATGAAAAATTTGAGAGAAATTTTAATTTGGAAATCACGGCAAAATGTTGCACGATTTTATTTATGGATTTTCTGTATATTGGGTATTTTTTTATTTTATGAAGATTATCATCATGGCAAAATAACATCTGCAATGTTTTACATCATTGTATCGGTTATCATCTTACCAGCAACCCTTTTTTCAAAAAAGCATTCTGATCATTTTATAGACATTCTTGCAATTATTGTAACTTTTTTATATTTTTTAAATCGATCATTCAGCCAGCTTCATAATGCAGAACATTTAATCTGGATCCCGATATTTCCTCTTTTATATTTTTTTTTACTGAATAAAAAATGGGGTTCATTTTTATCATCAGTTTCTTTGTTAATTTATATATTCTCCTATTATTTTTATGAACAGTTAAATGACATCAAACCTGCCGGTCATGCGATATTCATTCAATCAATTTCTGCTTATTTAATCACTGCGGTAATTTCTTATTTTTTTGAACATAATTGGATACGGACTCAAAAGGATCTGCAAGTATTATCTGAAATAGATTTTTTAACAAATATTTTAAATAGACGCGGACTGGAAAATAAATTTTTAGAATATCTTGATATTGCATCACGTTACAAAGAAAATTTGTCAGTCATTCAATTTGATCTGGACAAATTTAAAAAAATCAATGACACTTATGGGCATGAAACCGGAGACAAAGTATTATCAGAATTAGCAGCATTTATAGCCAGACAAATAAGAAAATCTGATCTTTTCGGACGCCTCGGCGGAGAAGAATTCATTATTATTGTTAGACAGGTTAAAGCAAATTCAGCTAAAAAAATGGCTGATAAATTTCGAAAGGAGATTGAAATTCATAAATTTGCAAATCTACATATTACAGCCAGTTTTGGTGTTACAGAATATCTACATGGTGAAACAATGCAGAAAATGATTTCCAGAGCAGACAGGGCTATGTACAGATCTAAATTGAAAAGAAATTGTGTCACTGTCCTTTAAGTAATAACCCATAAGATTATATCACCGGGTTATTACTTAAATTAACACAATCAAAAACTTCCATACTTAATTAATAATTAAGTATGATTCTCTGTTAGCTTATCAGTGATGCTTTCCTTTTTTATGCTTCATATGACCAGGTGTAAAATGTTTTTTTACCTGGCCTGGCGGGCAATGAATTGCGAAAAAAAATACAAGAATTGAAACAACAGCTATTTTAATTTTCATTAATTTCTCCAAAAATAAATTTAAGCCAAAGTCAAACACAATTTGCAAAAGTTCAAGTATTTATCTTACTTTTAACTTTTTCTTATATGCATCAAAATTAAATCAATATCAGGCGGATCCACACCTGATATTCTAGAAGCGCTTTCAAGATTTTGAGGCCTGATTCTGTTCAGTTTTTCTCTTGCTTCATTTTTTAATCCAGCAATTATGTTATAATTTATATCATTCGGAATCGTATTTTTTAATAAAAGATTTCGTTTTTCAATTTTTTCTTTTTCTCTTTCAATATAACCATCGTATTTAATTTCCATTTCAAGAATATT
>JAOUOA010000265.1 GCA_029880625.1 Spirochaetia bacterium | reverse complement strand
GCCTGCAGAATCTTATGTTTCTCTGCCGACATTAAATAATACATGACGGTCTTCTGGATTTCAGTAATATAATAATTTTCCATTCCGTCCAATCTTAATATCAAGCTGAATTCTGATGCAAAAGAAAAGAAGAATATATCAGAAAAAAAGGATACAGTTTCCTACATTTTTAACAGTGGTTTTTGTAACTTTATTCTTTCTGCCGGTTTTTTATGGAAAAGAAAGCTACAAAGAATGGCTTCTTTATGAATTAAACAAATATACAAATTTAATTATTGATTACAGTGATAGTGATTTAATTTTTTTCCCTTACCCCGGTATCCGCCTGAAGAATGTTAGTATTTTTGAAAATTTTTCAATCAAGCCCTACCTATCTGCAAGCTCCACTTCGTTTCTTTTCTCCTGGAAGAGCATATACAAAAATGAAATTATCTTTTCAAGAATCCATATCAGCGGCGCAAATTTTACAGTACGCCGTTTTCCAAACGATAAACTTGAGATCGATGCATCGACAATTGTAAATTCATCTCAGGATGATTCGATTAAATTTACAAAGACTCCCGAATACTTATATAAAATTGCGGAAGCAATGGACCTTGAATCACTTGAACTTACCCGATCAAGAATTCTGTTTCTTGACAAAAAACACCGCGCAGAATACGTATTTTTTGTAAACAACGCCAATCTTACAAAAGAAAATAATTCAATCAATCTAGACTATGAAGGAGCAATTAACGATAAAGAATCAATCTTAAATATAAATGCAAAGTTAAAACTACCTGAGTTCGCCATCAATAAACTAACTGAATGTGATATAACAATTCAAGTAGAGAATTTTCCGGCATTTCTTGTTATTGATGCGCTGAAATACTCTTCAAAAACCAACTACAGAGATACAAAAATTGACGGGAATTTTGAAATCACAAAAAAAACTGGAAGCAAATTTGCAGATATCGCAATCACATCTAAAATTGAGGGCCTTGCGTTAAAAAACGGCAGAAAGTTCAGCCCCATGCAGTACAATGCCAACTACCGCTTCAATTTTGAAACAAACTCTCTTCATATTAACCGCTACAGCATGAACTGGCCGTCGCATGGAAAGTTTTTCGGATCAGGGGTAATTCATTTCCAACCGGAACTTCCCATGACATTTTACATAAATTCCTCATATGCCGACTTTCATTCATCGCTGGACCTTCTTCAGATTTTCAGACTGGATTTACAGGAAAGTAAAAATGAGCTTGGGCAAAATATTTCAAAAATAAGCCGCAGGAAGAAAGAAAAACTTCCCCGAAAATTTCATCTCTGGCTTAAGAACGTATACGCATATGATAATAAATTTGATCTTGTTACCGGTCAGGTCGAATATTACGATCCAATTATGATGTTTAATAATTACAAACTTCATATTTATAACGGGTTAATCAACGGAAACGGAACTCTTGATTTCAGGGATTTTAAGTTTCGCTATACAGCTGAATTTGAAAACATAGACACCCCTGCCTTGATTAAAAATTATACTGAAGAAGAATATATATCAGGGAAAATTCAGGGAAAAATAAAACTGATCACTTCCGCTCTAAGCGAAGAAGTATTTTTCAATAAAATGAAAGCAAAAGGCTATTTTTTTGTCCGTGATGGAGAACTCCTGGGTTATGCAAATATAACGAAAGCAATTGCTGTTTTCGGTAAATATATGAACCTCCTCGGACCGTCTGGAAAAAGCACTGCATTTCAGTATATAAAATCAGATTTTGCAATCAATCATAAAAAGGTTCATCTTCTGAACCTTAAAATGAAAGGTGTGGGCATTGACGCTGAAGCAAAAGGGAACATCGGATTTGATTCGTCCATAAATATGAGAGTTTCAATGAGTCTTGCCGGTCCAATTGGAACTGTATTAAAGGTTCCTGTGATTTACGGCGGAAATATCAGTAAAGATGAACCCTACGTCGATCCTGTCTGGGTCACAAGCGTGGCCATAGGTTCAACGGTTGCATTTCCAGGGAATCCCGTTCCAGGCGTTATGGTTGGCTCTTTTGTTTCTGATTATTTCAGAGATTTTATGGAATTATTTTCAAGCAACAAGCATAAAAATCTCAATGAAATTGACAAACCAATTCAGGAAATTCATTGAATTCATCTCTATTATGTTTCAGAAACATCTATTCTGTTTTTTTATAATTTTGATTCCCTGATCGATCAACTGAATGCAAAATCCTGATCCCCACGAACGGACTGTTAGACAATCAATGGAAAATTTCTGCATAAACAGATGCATGCTTCGGTACGGTAAAATGAACCTCACCGCATTCAAGAACAGCTCCCTTTCCTGTATCCGGAGAAGAAAACAATTTAAAACTAATGGATATCGGTTTGCCGGCGAATTCCCGATTGTTGTCATTCCAGTAAAGCTCTGTTCCGGGCAAGATTCTTTCGGAATGAAGCTGCCTGACAGAATCTGCAATCCTTGCTTCAAGTTCGCCGGATCTATCAGAATTAAAAATAAAGACACGCAGGCGTTCCTCTTGAATTCCCCCCGAAGGATGAGAAAATAAATTTAATTTTACAGATTTCATGCAGCCTGAAACATCCTGAACGGAATATGGAATGTTTTGAAATCTGTCCTGTTCAATAATTTTTTCAGTATAAAGAAAAAGCGAAACTCCGCTGCCATGTACTGCATGATCAAGCTGAACTTTTTTTCCGGTTTTGCTTTTCAATAAATCAGCAGCCGGGACAAGCACATCATTAATTGATTTTTGAATATCCTTTTCCATATCAGGAATCAATTTTTTAAGAGCAATTCCTGCGGCAGAACGAACCAACGAATCCATTCCAGATCCTCGTCCTGTACGGCAGCTTTTTACCCTTGCCGAATTCATTTTAACCGATGATCCGGCGGAATTAATTTCTTGAATTGAAAGATTTGCTGAAACTTCACAGATGGTTCCTCTGAATTGAGGCTTCAAAACCTTTGCTTTAATTTCTACAGCAATGCCGCCGTTGTTATCCTTTCCCAGAACGGCATTCTGAATTTTAATATCTGGAGAATTTTCTTTTTTCATCCTTTCCACGATCGATGAATATCCGATATGGATTTGTAGATAATCTCCTGTAGAATGCCATACTGGAACGTCATTGGAGTAAATCGGATCGATATTCAATAAAAGAAAAACAGAAGCACAAGAATATAAAGCAATTTTAAGATCATTTACTTTCATGATTTTCACCAAAATGCATTTCATTCGAAATTCTGCAGAGATCCCCCCATTTGCAGAAACACGAATTAAATAAAACTGTAAAAATTATGACGTTTTCAAGTAATTTAATGTTTACTTTTAAATTACAGTCATAAAAAATTAAATTTTTAATAATGTATATTTTCTGTTTAAGTCAAATGAAAAATCTGCATATCAAATGCACATACATATTTTTATACATCTTTCAGTATATTAAAAATTTAATTTTTTTCGTTTCTTCAATAAAATACTGTGCATTGTCAGTTTTTCTGCTTTTCTTTCAGGTTCAGCTTCCTTTTTTGGAAACAGACCTCTTTGCTGAAACAATTGACCTGAATAATGTTTCTGCCCGTGAGGCGATCGGCAATCATGTTTTTTTCCTGAAAGATCCCAACGGCGCTCTGGATTTTCAAAAGATTCTGTCGATCGGCTTTCAGGATCAATTTCTTCCTTCAAAAGAAAAAATTCCAAATTTTGGATTTACTTCAAATGTTTACTGGATTAAATTTAATATAAAAAATACAACCTCCGTAAAACGCTGGTTTCTGCAGATCGGATATCCAAAAATTGATTCAATAAAGTTCTTTTACAGAAAGAACAGTGAGAACTGGGAGAAGATTGCAACTGGCGATATGGAGATCTTTTTGAAGAGGCCGGTTCTTCACAGAACATTTCTTTTTCCCCTTGAGCTTCAGCAAGACGACTTAGCTGAAATTTATATTCGCTTTGAAAGCGAAGGATCCCATCAATATCCGATGTTTCTTGTTCCGCAGGAAACCTTTATCCATAACGACCGCACAGAAACTTTTATTTTCGGAATTTATTATGGGATTGTTATTATCCTTGCCATCTATAATCTTGTTCTCTTTTTTCTTGTAAAAGACAGAAGCTATCTCTATTATTTTTTATACATAACGGGATTCGGCATTGTCATGATGAATTTAAATGGAATTTCTTATCAGATCTTCTGGCCGGAATTTCCCGGGTGGGAGAACCGAAGCCTGCCCTTTTTTATCGGATGGACCTTTTTCTGGTCTCTCCAGTTTTCAAGAAAATTTTTAAATACAAAAGCTCTGTCGCTGCTCCTGAATCGTTTATTTTTAAGTTTGATGTTTTGTATGCTTCTTCTTGCGGTAATCTCTCTCTTTATCTCCTATCGCCTTTCCATCAATTTATCCGCAATCCTTGTGATTTGTTTTTCGATTTTAATATTTGTGGGTGGATTTGACAGTCTGAATAAAAGATACCGTCCTGCCCGCTATTTCCTTGCTGCATGGTTCATATTCCTTTTAGGGATGTTTTTATATTCTTTTAAAGCTTTCGGATTTATAATGTACAACTTCTTTACCGACTACGGTCTTCAGATTGGCTCCGCCCTTGAAATGAGCCTCCTTTCGCTCGGTCTGGGCGACCGGATCCAGCACATCAATCAGGAAAAGCAGAAAGCGCAGCTCCTGGCTTTTGAAAATGAAAAGCTCTATCATAAATCGAAAATCACGTCACAGAGGCTTGAACTGGAGCTTTTGAAGAAAAACATTGAACCGCATTTTCTTCTCAACTCCATCAATGCAACCATTATCTGGATGGAAGAAAATCCTGAAAAAGCAGTCACACTTCTGAATTCGCTTGCAGATGAACTCCGGACCATCCTGAAAATCAGCAGCGAAAAGTTTATTGCAGCAGAAGAAGAAATCAATTTATGCAGATCTCATCTGTCTGTTATGGGCTTGAGGCATGACAAGGATTTTTTGCTGGATATTTCCGGAAATTTTTCAAAT
>JAOUOA010000418.1 GCA_029880625.1 Spirochaetia bacterium | reverse complement strand
GTTTAATTAAAAAACGAATATGCTTCATCAATCCGCAGCTATCTGTAAATCTCTATTTGATCAGTTTTCCTCTCGAAGACTGATCAAAGCGACAAGACTGAACCTTTCAGTAATTTCTTTCAGCCTGATTCTTTTTTCTTCATGCAGAGAAAAACAGGAAATTCCAGATCCGGAAATCATTCAAAATTACCAGAAACATGCTCACCTGTTCTGTAATGCTGTGACTGAATGCTTTAAAAAAGATGCTGAAGCCCGACTGAAGGATTATCCGGAACGTGCAAAATTAATTGTTTCAAAAATGAATTCAGATCTCTGCATTGAAAATCAATATTTGCTCATTGGAAAAAGCAGTGCAACTGTTTTTAACCGTGAAAAATTTTCAACAAACACAGTATATTATAAAGTTTATGAAAATTGCGCCATAGCTGTATCATCTAAAGAGAACTGCATTGATCGGCTAAATGAATATAAAAATCATCCGGACTGCAAAAAACTAAAGCAGAATATCTAAACCCATCTAGCTTCTGTACTTTCTGCTATGCTGAATCAACATCAATTCCAGTTCTGATTTGATGCCTTTCTGTGAAAAAATACTTTCCTTTTTAAAATATTTTATTAAATTAAATAATATATAAAAATCATTCCAACACATTCCTGCGTCAGAATAAGAGTTATGCGACATAAATCAAAATTGCTCAGATGAAATAAATCCTTGCTTTTTTAAAGATAAATTCAAGTTTACTTCATTACAGTTTTGAAAATCTGAATCGAATTCAGATATCTCATAACTTCATAATAATTTTGAGATTGCTTCTAAAAAAGGGTAAAAAAAATTAGGACTTAAAGCCGGGGTCTAAAAAGTACTTGATCTCAGACCTTCCGGAAATTTGACTCTATTTTAGCTTTGTCTAAATAAGGATTTTTGCCTGAATTTAGCAGCAATAAAAAAGAATGCGGAACATCAATCCGTATATTAATGAAATCATCCGGAAAAGACCGGGATTTATTAAGTTAATAGAATAAGGAGAGTGTTTATGAGTGATAAGTTTCTAAATGAAACTCCGATGCTGGATCAGCTCGAGACTAAAGGATGGCCCAGTTTTATTTCAGGGTTCAAAAAGCTGGCTGAAAGAACCAAAAACCCAATGCTTCGCGGGGTAATGGATCAGCTTGAGTATTCCTACAAAACCAAAATGGGTTACTGGAAAGGTGGTACTGTAGGTGTTGTCGGATACGGCGCTGGAATCATCAGCAGATTTTCTATGATTGCTGATAAATTCCCTGAAGCAGCTGAATTCCATACCGTTCGTGTTCAGCCCGCTCCCGGTCTGCACTACAGCACAAAATCCCTTCGAGAACTGATGGATATCTGGGAAAAATACGGATGCGGAATCATATCCATGCACGGACAGACTGGGAATCTTCAATTCCAGGGAATTACACAGGATAAGGTTCAGCCTTTTTTTGATGAAATTAATAAACTTGGATGGGATCTCGGCGGCGCCGGAGCTTGTATGAGAACAGGTTCGTCCTGTGTAGGACAAGCTCGATGTGAAAATGCATGTTATGATACTCTTCATATGCATGAAAAGGTTCTCACGCATTTCACAGATTATGTTCACAGACCCGAATTCCCATACAAAATTAAGATGAAATTTTCCGGATGTGCAAATGACTGTGTAAACAGCATTCAGCGTTCTGATATGTCTTTCATCGGAACTTGGAAAGACAGCATCCAGGTTGATCAAAATGAAGTGAAAAACTTTATCAATGCTGACCATAAAGGACCCAACAACAAAACCCTCAAGGGTTCTGATGTAATCCGTGATGAAGTGATCAACATGTGCCCCACAAACTGTATGTCAATGAACGGTGATAACCTTGAAATTGATAATGCAAACTGTGTGCGCTGCATGCACTGTATCAATGTTATGCCGAAAGCTCTCAGTGTAGGAAAAGAAAAAGGGCTCTCCTTCCTTCTCGGAGGAAAAGGCCATCTGAAAGTAGGCAACATGCTCGGATCTATGGTTGTTCCTTTCATGAAAGCGGAGAACGATGCAGATATCGATAAAATTATCGAACTCATCCAGAAGATCATTGACTGGTGGTCTGAAGCCGCTCTTGATCATGAAAGAATCGGTGAAACGATCGAAAGAATTGGAATGGTTTCATTCCTTGATGCCATGGGACTTGAAGCGAATCCAGAAATGGTTAATTCGCCAAGAGACAATCCTTATTTCAAGGCAGCTTACTGAGATCAGTATCTGAACAGGAATCCCCGCATGGGGATTCCAAACAGACATATATTTTTATATTAAATCTGGAGATTAAAAGTTATGAGTGAATGGGAAACAAAAGAGACAGGGTGCCGTCCAATTGACGGAATGCTTCACCCCACAGTAGTGAAAAATTATGGAAAATGGAAATATCATGACCGGCCCCGTCCGGGAGTTCTTCGTCATGTTGCGGAAAGCGGGGATGAGCTTTTCACAGTAAGATGCGGAACTGAAAGACAGGTAACCATTGATATCGTAAGAACTCTTTGCGACATTGCAGATAAATATGCTGACGGATTCCTCCGCTGGACAATCCGAAACAACGTAGAGTTCATGACTCCCAATAAAGACAATGTTGATCAAATCATTAAAGAAGTTGAAGCAAACGGATGGCCAGTAGGCGGAACCGGAAACTCAATTTCATCTATGACTCACACTCAGGGATGGCTGCACTGCGATATCCCGGCAACGGATGCTTCCGGTGTTGTAAAAAGCATGATGGACAACCTCATGACCGAGTTTGTTAAAGAAGAAATGCCGAACCGTGTTCGTGTTTCTACTTCCTGCTGCGAAATTAACTGCGGTGGACAGGCTGACGTGGCTGTGATTATCCAGCATACAAGACCTCCCCGTATTAACCATGAAGTACTGAACAGTGTCTGCGAAATGCCAAAAGCTGTGGCTCGTTGCCCGGTTGCTGCAATTCGTCCCACAACTGTTAATGGAAAGCCTTCATTAATGGTGGTTGAGGAAAAATGCATTTGTTGCGGCGCCTGCTTCGGAGCTTGCCCTGCAATGGAAATCAACCACCCTGAATTCTCAAAACTGGCTCTCTGGGTTGGCGGTAAAAATGCAAATGCAAGACACAAACCAAGCAATATGAGACTGGTTGCACATGGAATTCCAAATAATCCTCCAAGATGGCCTGAGGCGAATGAAGCCGTAAGCAAGGTTCTTGCAGCATATAAATCCAATGCAAGATCTCGTGAAAGAGTTGGAGAATGGGCGGAAAGAATCGGCTGGAAGCGTTTTTTTGAACTCACCGGACTGACCTTTGACAAGTATCTGATTGATAACTACAGACATGCTCGTGTATCTTTCAACCAGTCTGCGCACGTAAGATTCTAATCGGGGGTTATGGAAGATGAGTACAGCAAC
>JAOUOA010000264.1 GCA_029880625.1 Spirochaetia bacterium | reverse complement strand
GTACGGCACTCCGGGGTACATTGATCTGCCGGATGATGTTTCGGATTCTTCAGATTCCTCTGAATTTGGTTCCGATGTGGATCCGGCTCTAGTGGAGGAAGCATGGCGGATCATTCAGGAATCCGGAAAGACATCGACATCTTATGTTCAGAGACGGCTGCGTATTGGGTACAATCGCGCAGCTACTATAGTAGAAACCCTGGAGGATCTGGGGTATCTCGGGCCTGTTATTGGAAACAGACCCCGTGAAATTCTGAAAAGGTCTTGACCGAAATGGTCCTCCCTCCAGGTGTATAAATAATTCATACAAAAGCTGTATACATGCTTCCTGTATGCTTCAGATTTCCCATGCTGAAGTTGGAGTTTGCAGGGAGAGTCAGATTGGAAAGATGAATCATTCTGATTGTATAGAGGCAGTTTATTTTTTAATTACAGGCTTAACAATATATTCAATGCAAAATCAATACTTAAAAATAATTTCATTATTTACAATCACAGCTTTTTTATCAGGCAATGAAATCATTCCCCAGGAGACTCCGGATCATAACTGGAATTCTCATGCAGATGTTGCGCGAAAGGTTAAACATAAATTTGAAGATCTGGATACCTATACAGCAAATTTTCAAATCGAAAGTACGGACGGCAGCTCAAGAAAAAATATGAGCGGTAAGCTTTTTTTCAAGCAGCCCGGTAAAATTCGTTTTGATTTTTCCGCCCCTGCGGGAGATCTGATCGTGTCTGACGGAAAAATTCTCTGGATTTATATTCATAAACTCAGAGCGGTCGGCAAACAGGACCTTACCCTGGATAAAAAGACGCAGGATAATTCAAAAATTTTTCTTGCAACGCCGGGGCCTGGAATTTCAAGACTTTTCAGTAAATACCATTACCGATTTGATACGACAGAACAGCCGAGGGCAATTGACGGCGGAATGTATTTTGTGATGGATCTTACGCAGCGTGTGAAAGTGGGCGGTTTTGAAAATATAAAACTTTTTATTGATTCTGAAACTTATTTGATAAAAAAAGCAGTAGGGACAGATAACCTTTCACGAAAAACAACGATAGTGTTCAGCAATCAGAAGATAAATCCTTCAATCGAAGGAAAGCTTTTTCAGTATAAACCTGAAGAAACTACACGGGTTGTGCTGAATCCGCTGGTAGACGAATAAATCAAAACTAAGAAATAGAGATTCTAAATTAAAGAAGCAGGAAAATCAAGTGATATCGAAACGAGTAGGAGAACTTTTAAAAGAAACCCGAGAGTCTAAAAAACTGACCATCCGGGAGGTGGCGCAGGAAACCAACATAACCCCAAGGTTTATTGAAGCTCTGGAAATTGAAGATTATTCAATTTTTCCGGGCGAAACCTATACCATGGGTTTCTTAAAAGGTTATGCAGAATTTCTGAATCTGGATACCGAAGAAGTCATCAGCCTTTACCGTGGTCTTCAAATCGATCAGGGTAAAACGCCTCTCAAAGAATTGACTAAGCCGATGCGCGTAATCCCCAAGATCAATAAAAAGTTCCTTTTTATTTCTGCTGGCGTACTGGCTTTTGCAGGATTTGCTTATGGCAGTTACTGGACTTTTGCAAATACTTCTCTATTTGATTTTGGATCATCTGCTGAAGTTGAAGAGCTTTCCTGTTCAAACCGTCAGACTATGAATATAACAATACCGCCTGTGGGAGCAATTCCCAAGGTTGAAAATATGTCCATGGAAAATACCTTTCGTTTCGCTGTGGATACAACGACAGTGAAAGTCTGTTTAGAAAAAGTATCTCAAAATCCGACAGGAAGCCGTGTTGCTGAGTTTG
Organism: Spirochaetia bacterium; assembly: GCA_029880625.1. Classification (GTDB taxonomy): domain Bacteria; phylum Spirochaetota; class Leptospiria; order Leptospirales; family Leptonemataceae; genus JAOUOA01. The sequence continues at coordinate 3,222 of JAOUOA010000264.1, read as the reverse complement.
CGGTAATCGTAAATGATGAAAATGCCGGCTCTGTAAATCTGGAAGAAGGCGTTACCATTATTCTGAATGACAAAATTTCTCTTCTTTCTTCAATCAGCAGGAATATAAACTTTACTCCAAGAGTACTGGGTGATTTTTCCGCAAGGGTGCAGCTGGATTCATCAGAACGCCAGGCGCCTCAAAACGCCGCAAATCCTGCAGTTCCGCAGAATGCTCCTCAAGGGACTCCTCCTGTTCAGGAACCTGCTGGAGCTGTTACAACTGGCGATATACAGGTTTCTTTGAAATTTATTAATGATTCCTATCTCCAATGGACAACTGATGGAATGAGTCATACAGGACTCATTATGGAAGGTGGCAAGCTCCGCACTCTTGAAGCAAAAAACCGTCTGGAAATCAAAATCGGAAATGCAGGCGGAGTTCAAATCCTTCGTGAAGGCGTTCCTCCAAAAATTGCAGGACCCGTTGGTAAATTTGTCAGGCTTACCTACAGAAGGGTCCCCGATCCTCTAGATCCAGGAATTTTTAAGATCCAGGAAGCTATTGAGATTGTAAGATAGTACATTTGTACGCAGTATGAATCCCTCCTATTTTATCACGACGCTTGGCTGTCCCAAGAACCAGGCGGATTCCCGTGAAATGGAGCGAAGTCTTCGTAAAAGGGGACTGATTCCATGCGACAGTGCTGAAAAAGCTGATTATCATATCATCAATACATGCAGTTTTATTGAACCTGCAAGGGAAGAAACCATCCAGACAGCTCTGGAAGCAGCTGAAATAAAAACATCCAATCCCCGGCAGAAACTGATCCTTTCCGGATGTTTTTCTGAAAGATATCCTGATGAAATTAAAAAAGATCTGCCTGAGGTGGATTTTATTTTTGGAACCGGAAATTTTGACAGGGCAGGGGAAATCATTGAAGAACAGTTTCGCCTGAAACCGGAAACTGGATATGGAACTCCCTCACTGAAAGATAAACAGCAGCATTATGCTCCTTTAAAAATTTCAGAAGGATGCAATCGTTCCTGTACTTTCTGTTCCATTCCGCAGTTTCGGGGAAAATTCAGAAATTTAGAAAAAAATAAAATTCTTGCAGAAGCCTCCCTTCTTGCAAAGGAAGGAGTTAAAGAACTGGAAATTGTCAGCCAGGATACGGTTTCATTTGGAAATGATCCCGATGATTTGCTTGATCTGCTGGAAGAAATTCAGCAGATTCAAGGAATAGAATGGATCCGTCTTCTCTATCTATATCCGGATAGAAAAACAGAAAAGATCCTGGAAGGAATCAAAAAAAGGAAGCTTCCAACCCTGGTTCCTTATTTTGAATGTCCCATACAGCATGCTTCAGACAGAATTCTCAGAAGCATGAAGCGTGCAGGAAGCGCATCTTTTTATTCCAGACTGTTTTCTCTGGCCCGGTCGGTATCCCAGGACCTTGAAATTCGTACATCATTTATCCTTGGATTTCCGGGAGAAACAGAAGAAGATGTTGAAAAAATTATTGAATTCATTCAAAGTCATAGAATTGAAAAAGTGTCGTTGTTCCGGTTTTTTCCAGAAGAGAATACAGCGGCTGCTTTATTAAAAGATATGGTACCTGAAGAAACCGTGCTGGAACGCATGAATGAAGTGCGCAGGATCTATCTTGATCTTTTAAGAGAAATCCACCGGGAAAGAATGGGAAAAGTTTATAAATGCATTGTTGACTCTATAGATGGCTCTTCTATATTGGCCAGAAGGCCGCAGGATGCTCCTGAAATCGACGAGTCTGTAATCCTTCCATTCAGGGAGGGGATTGGAGTCGGCGACATTATTCCGGTTAAAATTACCGGATACAATGAATATGATATGACAGGAATAATGGAATGCTGAAATTAGAATGGAACCTGCCGAATATTCTTACGATTCTTCGCGTTATAATTGTCCCTTTTTTCATCTATCTTCTTTTTGATAAAACATTCAGCGGACGGCTTACGGCTCTGATTCTTTTTACGATAGCATCCATTACAGATCTTTTTGACGGTTATCTTGCCCGAAAATGGAAGCAGGAAACAGAATTTGGAAAGTTTCTGGATCCGCTTGCAGACAAAGCGCTGGTTCTCGGCGGTTTTATAACCTTTATTTTTATTTCCGATCAGATCCAAATTTGGATGGTTCTTTGCATCATAGGAAGAGATTTACTGATCACGATGCTTCGCTCCATTGCGATCAGACAGGGACGCAGTATCAGAACATCAATGTTCGGTAAACTTAAAACTGTGTTTCAGATGTTCAGTATTGGACTGATTATCATCAGCTTCCTTATGATTTCCTATAAAGAACGGAATGTAATTAACGAACTGTATCACCAGGCATATTTAAACGGGATTGACCCTTGGTTTGTCGCTTTTGACAATGCAATTGCATTTTTCCAGGGAACTTATAAAAGCGTACCGTATGCACTGGCATCGTTTGTTCCCTATTATCTTATGCTGCTTACAACTCTTCTTACGATTGTTTCAGGCTTAAGATATTTAATTACAAATTATGAGCTTCTTTTGCCTAAAAATTTAATTTCAAAAAAAAGTAACGGATCGTAAGTTATGGGTGATATGCAGGAAATTCTGAAAAAAGTTATCCGAAAAGAAAATCTTTCGTCGGAGGAAGCCGGTTCTGCCATGACGGAAATCATGACAGGAAAAACAGGAGAGATTCGTACCGCTGCCTTCTTAACAGCAATGAGCATGAAAGGCGAAACTGGCAAGGAAATCGAGGCATTTGCAAGATCCATGAGGCATGCTGCGGTTCCCTGGCCGGGAAATTCAGGCGAGGTTTTGTGCGATACGTGCGGGACGGGCGGGGATTCTGCAAGCACGATCAATGTTTCCACCATCAGCGCGCTCCTCCTTGCTGCTATGGGGCATAAGGTTGCTAAACACGGAAACCGGGCCGTTTCCAGTTCTACAGGCTCAGCCGATCTTCTTGAATCAATCGGAGTAAATCTTGAAATGGATCATGGAGAAGCTTTTGACTGTCTGAAAGATGTGGGAATTACATTTCTCTTTGCACCAAAGTGGCATCCAGCAATGAAGCATGCAGGTCCTGTTCGCAAGGCCATGGGTGTTCGAACTGTGTTTAATCTTCTTGGACCCATAACAAATCCGGCCCCTGTTTCCCACCAGGTTGTGGGTGTTTTTAACAGAGATTTTATGACACCGATTGCTCAGGCGCTAGCTGGCCTCG
>JAOUOA010000009.1 GCA_029880625.1 Spirochaetia bacterium | reverse complement strand
AAATGGGGAACCTTCAGCAAATGGTCCCATGTCGGAATGATCTTAAAATTAAAACAGTATGACTTTCTGACCATCTGGGAATCCACTACACTGACAAATATCAAAGACCTTGAAACAGGAGATTACATCCGGGGTGTTCAGCTTGTCCCTTTAAGTCAGCGCGTTTCCCGCTACTCAGGCAATATCGCAGTCCGGCAGCTGAACGGAGCTGAAATCACAGAATCTCATATTGAAAAGCTGATGAAACTTCGAGAAAACTTAAAAGGGAAAAAATACGAATCGGACCAGATTGAACTTTTAAAATCCGCCTACGACGGTCCGGGCGGACTCAACAAAGAAGATCTGTCCAGCCTGTTCTGCAGCGAACTGGTTGCAGAAGCCTATCAGGCTCTTGGCCTACTGGACGAAAACATGCCTTCCAATGAATTTACTCCTGCAGATTTTTCAGAACAGGGATCCATTAAATTGAATCGCAATGCAGAACTGGGAAAAGAAATTCTGTTAAAATAAAATCTATTCTTCGCCGTCCCAGTATTTTGTCTTCACTGCCCGCCCCAGATCTGCTTCCATCAGCCTTCTTCTAACCTCCAGAAGTTTTGCAACAAGACGGCCTTCCGATGCTTCATAGGCTTCAGCATCCGGCCTGCGGTTCACAACAACGCCCAGAAGTTCCGTAATGGCATTTCCGATGGAATTCTGACTGATGGTAACAATGAGTTTTCCTTCGTCGTTTCTGTAGATAATCTGCTTGAAGGCAGGCTGCCAGCGAATGGCGTTCGCATACCTTGCATCCGTAATACACAGATCACGGACTTTTTTTGCCGTTTTCATAAAATCATTGTTAAAAAGAAGAGTACTTTCCACCTGCAAAGGAAAATAAACGTCATCCAGAAGAGGCGCATTTCGCGTAGAAACCTGACTGAAAAACGTTCTGTAAAAATCAATAAAGCCTTTGAGAATTTCATCATATTCTTTCCAGAAACGAATATCTCTCAGAGACTTTACGCCTCCTGTAATTTCCCAGCAGGGCAGTCCCTGAGGATAGTCGGTAAGTTCAATACGCGAAACATCATAATGAACCGGCTGTAAAATCTCAAGCGAAAGAGCTCTATCAAAAAATTCCCTGTACACATCGCGCATATAGGCCTGAAACAGACTGTTCTGCCCGCCGTCCGTCAGATTGGGATTTTGGGGATCGGCTGGGGGAGCCTGCCTCAGAATTTCTTTATCAAATACCATGAAGTGATTGTGAAGCATTCGGATGCTGGGAACTCCCGGCGATGTTAGAGGCCAGGTTGCATCCAGACTTGCCTCCCCTGCCAGAAGCAGATATTTTTCAGGATCAGGATATTCATCAAACATGTATTCTACAATAATTTGATTCATGCGGTTCCAGACATGTCTGACTTTTTCAGGAACCTGCGTCCTGCGAACCGGTCGCCCCAGAGGATCCAGAATGATTCTGGAAGTATTATAAATAATGGAAGTATCAAATTCATTTGTATGCCCGAGGGCCTTTCTGTAAAGAAGGAGATTTTCAGGATTTTTCAGAAGTCCATTATTGTGTTCCAGATCATTTAAATTTTCCGTGCTGTTAAAAAATTCATTGGGCTTCATCCCTTCGGGAATTTCAAGGGGAATGGGACGGTATGGTGTTGTTATTTCTCTTGGGCCTGAATTCATGAAACCTCTCATACATTTTTAATATATTAATGCAGCCTGCAAGCAGATAAGCTCCGGAACATCAAAAAAGATCTTCAAGAAACAATAAAATTTCTATAAATCTAAAAATAAGACCGTTTGTAAAATTCAGGAATCTCTGTACAATGACATTTGATTTAGATTATTTGCTTGTCACAAACAGCTGCTTTTTTAAATTATTCCTGCAGGCCGACCGCGCAAGCATATTATTTTTAAATAAACGAATCACGGACTAATTTTATCAATTAATTTAAATTATCGCAGGCAGAATCTCTTTTTTTGATTACTTGAAACATACTTAAACTTTAAACCTTCAAGACCGCATGAATGCTATGAATTCACCCTTTTATCAATACAGAGATTATATGAAAAAACGTTACGGCGCACCTCTCTACAGAGTTCCCGTTGACTTCCAGCAGGGCTGCCCGCACAGAAAAAAAGACGGTTCCGGCGGCTGTACATTCTGTCCCGAACGCGGCGGCCGCTCCATGCAGACGCTTCGCCAGGAAGGTGTGGACGATCAAATCCAGGAAGCAATCCGCTTTGTCAAAGACCGCTACGGAGCGCAGCATCTGATGGCGTATTTTCAGGCTTTTACGGCAAATTTTCTTCCAGAAAGCTGCAATATGTATCGGAATATTCTGAACCGCTATGACTTTCGCGCTGTCAGCATCGGAACGCGGCCGGACTCTCTGACGGATCCGGCCTATGAGTTTTTAAAAGAACTGAATCAAAAATGGGATGTTTGGATTGAACTCGGCGCACAGACATCACATGACAGAACGCTTTCCCGCATCAACCGCGGGCATGACTGGAATTCCACGAAAGAAGCAGTTTTAAGGCTGCATGAACACGGAATCAATTCGGCTGCCCATATTATCCTGGGACTTCCCGGAGAAACAAAAGAAGATTTTCGAAAAACAGCGGAAGTATTTTCCGATCTGCCCCTGCAGGCCGTGAAGATCCACAATCTGCACATTCTGAAAGATACGCATCTTGGCACTGAATATTTGCAGAATCCATTTCTTGCTTACAGCGAACATGAATATTCAGAAATCCTGATTGATTTTTTAAGGCACCTTCGCCCGGATCTTCCTGTCATCCGGATCAGTACGGATTCGCTGCCCGAAGAAATAATCGAACCCCGCTGGACAATGACAAAAAATCAATTCCGTTCTTTTGTGATTGAGCAGATGAACCTGAGACAAATTCGTCAGGGAGATCTTTACCAAAAAAAAGATTCTGAATTTCAAGACTTAAATCAGGCATCTTCGCAAAACGATTCGATGCACCAACCTGTAAATACGGACGACGGTTCTGTCACATTTTACAGCAAACGCTACAAAGAGCATTACCACACCACGGTCGGGGCAAAACTGGAAGCGGTCAATAAATACTTTCTTCCGGGAAAACTTCCTTCGCGTCTGAAAACAGGACCGGTAGAAATTCTGGATGTTTGCTTCGGACTCGGATACAATTCGCTGGTTTCCTTCAGCCAGGCGCTTGCCCAAAAAAGCAGTTTGAATATTACAGCGCTAGAGATGGACAGAAATGTCGTTCAGGCCGCATCGGAAACAATAACAGACGATACCGACCAGGATACCTGGCGGAAGATTCTGAACTCTCTCTACCAAACTTCTGCCTTTGAGTCTGAGAATCAAAAATGCGGAATTGAAATTCTCTGGGGAGATGCAAGACATACAATTGAATCCGTCAGCGGAAAATTTGATCTAATTTTTCTGGATCCGTTTTCTCCTCCGAGGAATCCGGAACTCTGGACGCTTGAGTTTTTTCAGAAACTGCGAAAGCTGATAAAACCGGACGGTCTGCTTCTGACATACTGCGCTGCAATTCCTGTGCGAAGCGGACTTCTAAAAGCAGGATTTTTTGTTGGAGAAACAGAACCAATCGGCAGGCCCAGGGGAGGAACAGCGGCATCGCCTGATAGAAATCAGATCCTGCTTCCCCTGCCTGAATCTGATTTGATTTTAATGGAAAGCCAGAGAGGAATTCCTTACAGAGATCCTGCCGGCGTCTGGACGGGAAAAGAAATTCTTCGGGATAGAGAAATCAGCATAGAAGAATTTAAAAAAAATATCGCGTAAATCATACAGAAATTCTGACTTCTTCAAGGGATTCTTCTATGCGCGTCTGTCCTTCTGCAATCAGAGATTTAGATTCATTGTACTGGACGGCAAGGGATCCTATGAGGCGTTCGAAATCGCCCAGATTGGATTTCCAGTCTTTAATTTCATCCAGATTTCTCTGCAGAAGACTGATTTGCTCTGTGTATTTAACTGTCATTTTTTTATAACGTTTTTTTTCTCTTTCAAGATCTAATTTTTCAGAATCAATTTCTTTTAAGCGGGCGTCAATGTAATCCTGCGCTGCGGAACGGACTCCTGCAACAATGCTTTCATGCTCTTTATCCTTTCGCTCCATTTCTTTTTTATGTTTATTTTCAAGAATGACTACATTTGTATGATGGATTCTTTCCATTTCCACAACAAGCGATTTATATGTTTCGCCAATAATCCAATTTTTAAATTTACTCAACATGTGAAATTTGCTCCCGGAGGTATTTTTGCCGTTCTGCAGGCAGTCAACCCTCCTGAAACCGGATTCTATCGATTCCGGCCGAAAAAACCATATATTTGTATAAGACGCAGGAAACAATTTAAATATTACCAAGGAAATTAATAAATTAAACAACAATTCATTCATGAATTCTCAAACAAAGCCGGACTTCTTCATTTTTGGAAAAGTTAAATCATGCAGAATGGCGGCTGCTTTGAAAAAAGCAAGTCCATGAAAAACAGAAGGGAGAAAAATATCGTACCGGTTTTATAAAATGAATAACCGGTATAAAAACTCAATCATTTTGATGCTAATATTGATGAATATTCAATGTTCATGTGTAACGAAAGGCCAGATTTCAACAACAGGATCCTTTATCTTTAAAAAAAACTGAAATGGATGCCCGTAGCATTTATTTAAGGTTGTACCGGCCATCCTGAAAATCCCTCAACTTAAAAAATGATCAGTCTTTTGTATTCAGACCTACAGGTGCATATACAGGACAGAATCCCAGAATGCTTGTCATGGTAAAAACTCCTGCAATCACCAAGAGAACAATTCCGATTGGTCCTGTGACTAATTCCAGATAATAAACTGCAACCAGACCAATGGATATGATAATTCTTATAATGCGGTCCACAATTCCCATATTCTGCTTCATCAATTTCTCCTTGAAATTATACTTTATTTTTCACATTCTTATATGAGCGATCAAAATAAAAGCAATTTTTTCATATAAACTTGGTATATGAAACAGTTTTTGCCTATCATCATTTTTTAATTAAAAAAATAAAATTTCTTATTGTAAAGATTTACTTTAAATCTTAAAAAGGCAGGCATCAGTTGATACCAGAATGAAACAGCAATCAGCGAAAAAACAAAAAAATTTACTTTTAACCCAATATACCTTTTTCAGCATTATCTGGTTTGGAATACTCTCATCAGTTCTTGCGTATTACTTAAACTCCATTGTAGAAACATTAATTCTTGATCAAACTGTCTCTGAACTTGCAGAACTGATTGATTCCAATATCAATGCACCTCTTCAAAAAGAAGAAATTGATCCATATGATATCTACGAAATCAAGAATGATCCCTTTGATTATAAAAAAAGCAGATCCTTTTATTCTCATATCCTGTCCCATGAGGAAATTCTTGAATTCAATCTTTACAACCGGAAAAAAATTCTGGCATTTTCAAACGATAAATCCAAAATCGGAAAAACATTTTCTTCGGATAAAATCCTCTGGGATCCATTCACAGAACAGAATCAAACCGAATTTTTTATAGAAAAAACGGATACAGAAAACCGGGACTTCAGAATCTTGAAGTTTTATTTTCCTCTGAAAAGCCCTTCCAAAAAAAGCATTGGAATTGCTGAAATTCATTATAACCTGAACCGCGTTGACCAAAACATCAATCAGACCCTCATCAAAATTATGTCTTTTACGATCTCCGGCATATTGATTGTTTTTTTCATTTTGTTTATCATCATTTTTAAAGCTTCCAGAGATCTGATCAAATACCAGAAGTCAGAAACCATTAAAAATGATCTCATGCGCTACTTTTCTCCCCAGGTTGCAGACAGCATCATTTCACGAAAATCCGAAGAAATCTTCGGCAAACCGTCCCGCGAAGAAGTGGCAATCCTTTTCATGGATATCCGGGGATTTACATCTCAAGCAGAAAATGACGATCCGGGAGAAATTTTTGAGTTATTAAACCAATTTTATGAAGAAATGATTGAAGTTATTTTTAAATACAACGGAGTGCTGGATAAAATTATCGGAGACAGTCTTATGGCTCTTTTTGGAGTCCCCCTTCCCGATGAAAACAAATGCGATGACGCTTTAAAGACTGCCATAGAAATGCAGCAAATTGCAAACAATTTCAATATTATCTTAACAGAAAAAAATTCTGGCAAAAACTTTCCCATAGGAATTGGAATCAATGTTGGGAATTGTATGGCTGGGAATCTGGGATCGGAAAAAAGAAAAATTGAATATACGGTCATCGGCGATCCTGTGAATACCGCAGCAAGACTGCAGGGACTTGCGGGCCCCGGAGAAATCATTATTTCTGAAGATGTGAAGTATCAATTAAAAGGAAGCTACGATACAACGCCTCTTGACGACATTAAATTAAAAGGAAAAGAAAAAGCCATCAAGGTTTATAAAGTCAGTGTCTGGCAGCCCTGATTATACAATTAAACTTTATGATATGATTCTTTCAAACAGCAAGACCGGCCAGAGCCTTCTCTCTTCTGGAACGCAGTTTCTTCAGTTCTGACAGAAGATCTTCAAGCTGAACTTTTGCATCGCCCGGCGGTACACTCTGATTGTGCATTTTTTTCTGCAGTTCTTCAATTTTTTCCGTAATTTCTTTCATACGTTCCTCCTGAGATGAGATCAGTCCCTTAACATGAGAAATATTCTTCTTTTGATGAGCCATCAAAGATTCCGTTTCTGTAATCCTCAAATTGATTCTTGCCATTGCCATTTTGTTTTCTTCATGGTCAATTACGGGAAGATTCAAGCGTCTTTCTTTTTTCTGTACCAGCTCTCTTGCAAGAATGCTGTTTTCTTTTTCCAGCTGCTTCATATACTGAACAAGACTTTTCATGGATTTTTGCGAAGGGGCACGGCTTTTCTTTTTTACTTTGACCGTTTCTGTCTTTTTTGATGATGAGGGAACCGACCCTTTTTTAATGGATTTAACCGGATGCTTTTTTGCCCGGACGATCTGTTCCGTTTCAGCTTTTGGATGAATCCTTGCTTCAGATTTTTCGTTTACAACTCGAGGCATAATCCTGCTCCTACAGGATAAGTATCGCCCCATTTTTTAATCGCCAAGATACTTTTTTTTTGCTTTCAGGTGCTCGGAATAGGTTTCTGAAAAGTGATGCCGGCCCTCATCTGGTTTCAGCACAAAGAATAAAAAAGGTGTACTGTCAGGATAAAAAGCAGCTTTCATTGCAGAAAATCCAGGATTTGAAATCGGTCCCGGAGGCAGACCTCTGTGAAGATAGGTATTGTACGGCGATTTTATGTGAAGATCCTTTTCGTATAATTTTTTTTTGGGATTGGGAAGAAGATACTGCACCGTTGCGCAGGATTCAAGGCGCATTTTTTTATTGATTCGGTTGATAAAGACGCTTGCCATGACAGGCAGCTCTTCCGGATGAACCGCTTCTCTTTCTATAATTGAAGCAAGGATGACACGGTCATGAAGATCCATTGGTGTTAAACCGGAAGGAATACCTGCCTGTTCCAGTTTTTCAAAAAAATGCTTCACCATGACGCGGTGTATTTTTTCTGCCGGATAGCGCCGCGGAACAACATAGGTATCAGGAAATAAATAACCCTCGGTTGAATCTGCGGCAATACTGAATTCCTTCAGTACATTTTTATTTTTCGTAATTTTAAGAAATTCTTCTTTGCTTTTTACGTATCCTTTCTCAGCAAGATAATCTCCAATCTGTTTATTATTCCAGCCTTCCGGAATGGTAAGAGACGCTGTTTGAACTTTGCCTTCCGTGATCACATCAATTACATCAAGATTTGTCATTCCGTCATTGAGTTCATAAAGGCCGGCTTTAATGTTTCCGGAATTGACGGTTAAAACCAGCATCATTCGAAAAAATACAATATCGCGGATCAAACCTTCCTTCTGCAATTTTTTACCGATGCTGGAAGGTCCTGCCCCCCGGGGAATTTCAAAATCAACTACACGGTCTCCGTTTCCCGGCGCTCGATTCGGCGAAAACCACAGAAAAGCTATCCAGAATATCAGAAGAAGAAGAGAAATCCCAGAAATGAATTTGTATTTCATAAAATTTGCTGTTAAAGACGATTCATGCTGTAATGATTTTCTTTTATATTCTTTCATAATTTCTAAACAAATGACTTAATATCAGATCCTATTAAATTGATAAAAAAATTTCTCCGTCTATGCTTTAACTGTCTTTTTCTTCGGACATATCCGGTGTCTCTTCAAATGTTGAATGAATATGCTCAGGCGCAGACTTTTTTGTTAACACCATATAAAGAGATACGCCGAAAAAAGTACTTACGCCCACAACGGAAACAATCATGATAAACCAGCCCCCAGGTGTCATTTTACTCCTCCTTTCTTTTCTTCCTGATCCCATCTTTTCACAGCCGTACCGATCAAAAACAAAAAGAAAACAATCAGTACAAATATAAATACCAGGGTTAATCGCGCAACACCATCTTCTGAAAATCCTTTAATATACCCCGGCATATTTTGATACACCCAGATAGAAAAAATCACAATTAAATAGGTAGGGGTTACATACTTAATCAGAAATTCCACAAAACGGGGAATCTTGATCAAGGCTCCTTTTCTTGCTTCATTCAGAATGTTTTTAGCTCCAAAAATCCAGGCGGCTATAATTACTTCCACTGTTGCCAGCGTATAAATAAGAAACGATCCAATCCAGAAATCCATGGTACCGAGAGCTTTTGTATCCTGTGAAAAATACATAACAAAGGAAGTTCCCACAAGTACAATAAAACTGAGAAGCGTTACGCTTGCACGGCGGCCTGTGCCGATTCCTTCCTCAAAAAAAGCAATGGCTGGCTGCAGCATGGAGAGAGAACTGGTATAAGCTGCAAGAAACAGGAGAAAAAACCATAGAAATCCAAAAAACTGTCCCAGCGGCATATGTGCAAAAATCATAGGAATGGTAATAAATCCGAGGGTAAAGGTACCCTGCCCCCCAATCAGAAGGGGACCGAGAAAGATAAAAGCGGCTGGAACAAGGATCATCCCGCCCAGTGCAACTTCTGCAAACTCATTTCCTGAAACAGAAGTCACCGATGAAAGCGCAATATCATCGTCTTTTTTCAAATAGCTTGCATAAGTAATGATCACGCCGAACCCAACAGACAGCGAAAAGAAGATCTGCCCGGCTGCTTCAAGCCACATCTGTGAATTTTTAAGAGATTCCAGAAGGCTTTTTCCTCCGGCGCCAGGATTCCACATATAACCGAGTCCATTAAGAATATTCTGGTCTGGCAGATCAGGATTGGGAGTTCCAAGCGTTAAAACCCTCACAAGCATAACAATGGCGATTAAAAAAAGCAGCGGAATCGCATATTTGCATAAAAGTTCAATCCCCTTCGTCAGCCCCCGGTATATGACTGCCATATTCAGAAAAAAAGAGATCAGCATGAATACAACAGCAGGCGTAACGCCTGAAAAAAGAATTCCATCCTCTTTAACTCCTGTAAAATCGCCGAAAAAGGCCTGATAGGCGCCCGGATCCTTCCCCAGATTCATTTCTCCGGTTAAATATGCGTACGCATAGTAGAGACACCAGGATTCGATAAGAACATAATACATATAGATCCCGACAGGCACAACCAGCCCCAGAACCCCCATATAAGGAGAAATCCGGTTCTTCCAGACAGAGCGAAAGATCCCTGGCGATGAGTTGAACCCTTTAATCCCGCCATATCGTCCCAGGGACCACTCCACCCATGCTATGGGCAGTCCGAGCAGCAAAAGAGCAATAAAATAGGGGATCATGAACGCTCCGCCCTCATATTTTGAGGCGATTCCAGGAAATCTGACGAAATTCCCGATCCCGATTGCGCTTCCCATAACAGCGAAAATAATGCCGATGCGAGATCCCCAGTTCTCTTTATTCTGTCCGTTCATACGCTTCTCCTGGAAAAATTCATGTGTCATATTGATACAGATCTAAAGATTATGTCAATCCAAAAAGCAATATCGCCCTCTGCGTACGCCGTAAAAAGCGAAATTTTGCCCTCAAAAACTGCGTTCGCCTAAAAATATAAAAAAAATCACAAAATATTGCTGAAAATAATAAAAAGTTATTGATCCTTTTAAGGATGTATCTATAAATAACCACTAAATGGACTCTTCGCCGCGATGAGTCCGAAAAGAATCGCAGGAGAAAATACATGAATTGGGCAGATCTCAATCCGAAACAAAAAGCTCAGATCCAGAAGGAATATTCAGCAGGGAAAGAACCGGCTGAAATTGCTCCTAAATACGGTCTGAACCCCAAGCAGATCTCTGACCAGGCGTACAGAAAAAACTGGAAAAAGCCTGCCAGAAAAAAGACTGCAAAAAAGAAAGTGACCAAGAAAAAAGCTGTCAAAAAGTCAGCGAAAAAGAAGTCCGGAAAGAAAAAAGCAGCTAAAAAGAAGAAAAAACGATAAATTATATTCTTCTGATCCCGGAATCAGCCTTTAAAAGCTGATTCTGAGTCATGTAAACCCGGATTTAACCGATATTTTAACCATGTTGCGATTAATTCCGGGTTTATTTTTTCTTATCATCCTTTCCCTGCACTGTTCTTCATCCAGTGTCACCCAAAAAAATACTGAAGACAATCATACAGCCTATATGGGGATTCTTTACACTACTTCTGACAGGGGCGGGGTTGTCATTATGGAAGTATTTCAGAACAGCCCTGCTGAAAAGGCTGAACTCAATGTAGGTGATTTGATCTTAAAAGTAAACGGACAAACCATTGCGGGGATTCTCACAATGAAAGAAAAAATTCAGGCATTAAGACCCGGAACCGTTGTCACCCTGGATGTAATTAAAATCAACCTGGACCATAATGTCAGAAAAGTAAACGTAAAACTGGACAGAGTTCCAGAGCGCCTTCCTCCCGGTAGATACTACAGCCGCTGAAAAATCGAATCAAAATTCTCCAAATAAAAGCTTTACAGAACAATTCCGATAATAAAATTTCTCCTGTTTGGACTGTCTTTTCGTCAAATCAAGCAGACCATGTATCGGACAATGCAGCAGAGACATTATACACAACCAGTATCTGAAATTCACCTGAAAGACTGCGAAACCTTAATTCGGCTTGCCCTTGAAGAAGACGCGCCTGCAGGCGATCCTACATCGGAATCCATCTTTTCAGAAATCGACCGGGGTACGGCCAGGGCTGTTGCAAAAGAAAGCGGAATCTTATGCGGAATGCCCCTTGTTGAATTCATTCTTGAAATCTTTCTGCAGATAACCGGAAAGACAGTTGCTTTCAGGCCCATTTACAGAGATGCGCTTTCTTTCAATTCCGGCGATACTCTTTTTGAGCTGGAAGGGTCTTATATCTCACTCCTTCGCCTGGAAAGGGTAATTTTAAATTTTGTCCAGTATTTAAGCGGGATCAGTACGGTAACAGCAGAGGCATTAAAATCTGCGCCGGACAATGTAATCGTTCTTGATACAAGAAAAACTCTTCCCGGATACCGAAAACTTGCAAAATACGCAGTTTTCTGCGGAGGCGGAAGCAATCATAGAATCCATTTAAGCGATATGGCGATGATCAAGGATAATCATATTGCAGCAAGCGGCAGTCTTCAAAATGCAATTAATAAGATCCTGAAGAAGAAGCCAGGTCTTCCCATTGAAGTTGAGGTCGAAAATCAAGACCAGCTTGAAACTGCTCTTGAAAACAATGTGGATGTAGTCATGCTGGACAATATGGACCATGAAAATCTCAAACATGCGTTTGCACTGATTCAGAAATATGAAAATCCTCCTTTTATAGAACTTTCCGGAAGTATGACGCCGAAAAAACTTCAGGAATTCAAAGAATACGGGCATCTGGGAATCAGCATGGGATATTTAACCCATACCACGCGTTTTCTTGACATTTCCATGGACTTTTCAAAAATAAAATCATATTGATCAACCTCTGACAATCAAGAAATCCCGCAGTTAAATCGTAAAAAACACCGATATTTGAATCATATCATGAATCAGGCTCATCAATATTTCAAACAGGGTCTTTTAGCAGAAAAAGCGGGAAAAAAAATGGAAGCAGTAAAGTATTACCAGGAAACAGTAAAAGAGGATCCTTCCTACCGTCCGGCATTTCAGAATCTGGGCGCTCTTTACTCGGAAATGGGGCAGCCGGATCTGGCCCTGGGATTTTACAAACAGGCTCTGGACCTCGGACAGGATGCCGCCATTTATTTTAATATGGCCGGGGAATTTTTTCGCCTGGAAAAATTCAAAGAAGCGGAAAGCTACCTGATTAAAGCTCTGAAGCTGGAGCGAAAAATGGTTCGGGCGCATCTTCTGCTTGCATACCTTTACGGTAAAACGGACAGACAGAGCAAGGCTGAAATTTATTTTAAAAATGTTCTGACCCTTGATAAAAATAACCGAATGGCGCATCTGGGAATGTGCATTCTTAAAAGCGAAACCGAAAAATACGAAGAAGCCCTCGGCATAGCGGATCGTTATCTTTCTCTTTCGCCTGAAGATATATCATTCCGTGACCTGAAAGCGGGTCTGCTGTTAAAATTGAATCGAATAGACGATTCTCTGGATCTCTATACGGATCTTTCAAAAAAATCAGAAAAATTCACTTCATTTACCTCTCATCTCAAGCAGGCGAAACAGGAAGCCGGCAGAGAATATGAAAAATTCTTCGCTCAAACAAAGGATAAAATTCAGGAAAAAAATACGCAGTTGAAGCAGAAAATTGAAATGAGGAAAAAAGAATCCAGAAAAGCAGACGAATCCGAACACAAAGAAGATATGAAAGATCTTGTAGATTTAAGTCTTCTGCATCTTTTTAACGGAGATTCTGAAAAAGCTCTGAAATATCTGTTCCATGCGAAAAAAGTCAATCAGAACCGGCAGACAAAACCGTAACATGATAGCATTTCTGCCGTTTTTCCAGAATGGCATAGATTTTTCCTTCGTTCTGAAGCTCAATCAGAGTTTCCATGAGCATGGCACGAAGTTGTCTTCGAAGAGAATCGCCCAGCAGGAATCCAAGCTGCCTCCGCAGAGAGTCCTGAATGGAACGGGAAATATAAAGACTGCCGTCGGGCTCAGCAAGCTTGATAAAAAAATCGTCGTAGAAAATGTCAAAACTCACTCCGTAGCTGTGCGATGAGACAAATGATGCATTTTGATTTTTCGTCCGCAGCTTTTTCTGGTAGGAATCGGGTCTGACTGCAGAGGAAACGGCAATTTTTACCATGGGTACATCTTTTTTTCTTTTCAGAACTTCCTGAAAACGCCCGGCAATCATTTCCAGACCTTTCAGAGTTTCAGGAGTCATGTAACGATATTTTTTGGGAACATTGTAGAAATAAAAAGGAACATCTTTTCCAACCTGAACGAAAACAAGTTTTTCCTCATTCACAAGCAATTCAATCTCTTCGTCAGAGGCAAGAGGCTTCATTTTTGAAGAAGCAATTTTCAGGTGATCATTGAGCAGAAATTTCCGCAGGGTTTGTTCTTTGCCGGAGGTTGCATAATCCTCATAGGTGGGAAAGTTTTCAATAAAAGCTCTCTCAACTTTATAAGCATTCTCCAGATAACCGTTCACATCGGAAACAATGCTTTTTCCGGCAAAAAAGATTCCGGAAGCAGCCGTTCCCAGTGTAAAGAGCATGATTCCCGTAAAGATAAAGATTTTTCCTTTCAAAAGTAGCAGTTCTCCAAGTGGAAATGATTGACGATTTGATTTTTTTAAGCCTTATTTATGCAAATACTTTTCAGGAGCTTTTCATGTCAGAGATAAAAAAAACAGCAATCATTACTGGAGGGACAGGGGCTCTGGGAAGCCGGGTTACCGAAACATTCCTCAAAGAAGGGTACAGAATCTTTATTTGCGATATCAACCAGGCGGCAATTGACCAGATAAGCGCATCATCAGATCAAATTTCAGGCATGGCGGTAAATTTAATGGATGAATCAGAAGTTCAAAAGATGACAGAACGGGCTGTAAATGAAATGGGCTCGATTGAAGTTTTAATCAATACCGTGGGAGGCTGGACTGGAGGGAAGGATATTTCTCAAACCGATCTGTCTGATCTGGATAAAATGTTCAATTTGAATTTAAAAACCGTTTTTCTGACCTGTAAATATGCTTTTGCACAGATGAAAAAACAAAAATCAGGATGCATCATTAATATTGGCTCCATTGCTGCAAATTCAAATTCAGCAGGCAGCATTCCCTATGCTGCTGCGAAAGCCGGCGTCATCAGTCTCACAAGAGCTGTTGCAGAAGAAGGAAAAGATTCAGGCGTAACAGCAAATTCCATTCTTCCTGCTATGCTTGATACCCCGGCAAACCGGAAGGCTATGCCCGATGCTGATTTTTCAAAATGGGTCAGTCCACAATCCATTGCAGAACTGATGCGTTTTCTTGCTTCAGAAAATGGACGCGGTGTAACCGGCGCATCCATTCCCGTACCGGGAGGACAGCTCTGATCAATGGCGGCAGATCTTTATTTTAAAAAATACGGCGAAAGTGGACGAAATCTGGTTATTCTGCACGGTCTTTTCGGATCGTCAAAAAACTGGATCACTTTTGCGAAATCTCTTTCCAGATTGATGACGGTTTACGTTCCGGATCTTCGCAATCACGGCGAATCTCCTCATATGCAGACCCATACGCTCAATGATCTAAGAGAAGATTTAAAAGTATTTCTTGAAAAGCATCGAATTGAAAATCCGGTCATCCTCGGCCATTCCATGGGTGGTTTTGCCGCCATGGCTCTTGTTTTGAAAAACCCCGAAATGGCCGCCGCTGTTATAATTGAGGACATAGCGCCGAAAAATTATTTGCCGGCCCACAGAAACCAGTTTGAATCTCTGAAAATCAAGCTGGATTCCATGAGCTCTCGCTCGCAAATTGACGAAGCGATGAGAGAATTTGTAAAAAACAAAGCGATACGGCAGTTCCTCCAGATGAATCTGTCTCATGAAAACGGGGTTTACAGATGGAAGCTGAATGTTCCGGTTCTTGAAAATTCCGGGTTCATCGGAGAATTTTCAGATTTTGACGGCCTTTCGTATAAAGGAAATTCCCTTTTTGTAACAGGAGGGCTTTCTGGATATGTTTCCGAAAAGGATCATACGGAAATTTACAAATTTTTCCCGGCAGCTGAAATTCTCAATCTGAAAGATGCAGATCACTGGCTTCATTATTCTAAATTCAAAGAATTTGACAATGCAGTTAAAACATTTCTCAAAAAACACGGCCTGATCGATCATCGAACCGGCAGTTGAGGCCGTCGCGGAATCCCTGGCTCAGGATTTTAGAAGATTCTGCACCTTCATCATTAAATCCTGCTTGATGATCGGTTTGATGATAATGTCTTTGATTCCGATATTTTTAAGATAGGCATCTGACATATTTTTATTATACCCGGTACAGAGAATCACAGGAAGATTGGGACGTATGGATAAAATTTCTCTTGCCAGAACATCTCCCGTCATTGCGGGCATGGTCATATCCGTAATGACAAGATCATAATGGTCTGCATCATTAAGAAAGACATCCAGAGCTTCTACAGGATCGCTGAATGCCTCCACTGAATATCCGTAATTGGAAAGAAGCAGTTTCATGAGTTTAATAATGGGAATTTCATCATCCACAAGAAGAATTACAGGCTTATGATCTGATACCGATCCTGAAAAGACTCCCGGCTGAACCGTTTTTTCACCACCTTCAACAGCTGAATAGACAGGAAGATAAATTGTAAATTCTGTGCCTTTACCCTGTACACTGGATACAAATATTTCGCCGTTCATTTTTGAGATAATTCCATGAACTACAGAAAGCCCAAGACCGGACCCCATATCTCTGGTTGTAAAAAACGGATCAAAAATTCTGCCAATCACATGAGATGGAATGCCTACACCTGTA
>JAOUOA010000263.1 GCA_029880625.1 Spirochaetia bacterium | reverse complement strand
GGAATCCATGCTTGCAAAGAAATTACCTGTTAATCCGGAATATTTATCTGTTTTCAGAACAATTAAATCCCCATTGAAACGCTTTTTTAATTCATCTGCAAGCAGAGCTGTATTGCCCGTATAACTATAAACTACAATTAAAACATGGGATTGTTTTTGAATGTTTCTATTATTTTTAGTGATGGAATTGGGCTCCGCTGAAAGAGAAAATTGAAACATCGATATCTGAAGTATCCAAAATATCATTTTAAAGAAATTCCATGATATTGTAATGTGCTTCATATAAAATCATTCTTGCTGCCCGCGTTTCTGAACGTCACTCCGGTTATATGCGTCAGCATTTCCTGTGCTGATCATCTATCCTGATGAATGTTTCCCGAGAAAACAAGCAAAAATTAATTGTGCAACCACTATTACCTGCCTGATTGCTCCTTAAAATTTTCCAATTTTCATACTGAATCGGATTGCGGGGGCAAGTCACCACTTCTGACGAAGTGAAAGAATTTCGAGAAGAAAATGAAACTCTGAAGCTGCTTGTAGCCGAACTGTCGTTGAAAAAAAGACTGTTAAAAAAAACAGAACACCTTTTCAAAGATCCGGAGGCGGATATATCAAATTTACCGCTTCTGAAAATCTGGAAATCATAAAACTTGTTGAAGATTCCAATCTCAGTATACGGACTACTTTACGCGAACCGAAACTGAACCGAAGCACGTTTAATGAATGGTGCAGACGATACGAAACAGGCGGACTGGATGCACTTGAAGATCGAAAAAGACAATCGGGCAGATCATGGAACAGAATTTCCGCCTGGGAACGGGAAAAAGTCCTGTATGTCAAACGCAAGCTTCCTGAAAAATCCAGTCGAGAGACTGCCTTTGAAATCACTGATAAATACGGTTTTTTTCTTCAGAATCAAGCGTATACCGTATCCTGAAAGATGAAGGACTGATTGCATCTCCTGTATATTCTGTTGTGGAAGAAGCGGATAAATTCAAACATCCGACTACAAGGATCAGATCAAGCTATTCTTATTAAATACTCCATAGGGGAAAGACCTTCCAGCGAACGAACCCATCTGTTTACACTATTTCCTTAATTGTATAAAATCAGTCTATATTATGAACAACTTATTTTATGTACAATAATGAATTCAGGGCAAACTGTTTCTAAAAGAATATTTATCCAGGAATTCATCTACAGTATTCCAAACTTTCTGCATTTTTCTTATTCTGCAGTAAATTTTATATCATTTCTCAAATTTTTATAAATAAGATTACAAAATAACCTACAACTTAGTGATTTTGATGATATTTACCGATTTTCAATACATATTTCACGATTTTCAGCAAATATATATCGTTTTACAATATTTTTTTCTTGACATTTGATAAAATAATGGTATAATACGGCTTATGATGAAGCTAAAAATTAAGTACCTTGGAAATAAATCTCTGTCATCCGTAATGTATGGATTTCTTGTTTTTGCCCATTACGGCATGATTCCTGCTTCGATTGCAGTTCTGTGCATACTCTGGTTTGCAATTCTTCCGAATCCCATTTCCTCTCCCGGAGACAGCTTCCTGACCGAACTGCAGTATATGATCCAAACAGAAATGTATAATGACATGACGAAAAAGGAAATAGAGGAATTTAGAGAAATGCAGAGCATGCATCCGGCTGTTCGTTCCATTGTGATTCTATATGTATCTGTCCTGTCCATTTTAATCTTTTTTATTATAGGCGAAGCAAAAAAACTATTTTTTAATTTTAAGAAAAATATTGTTTTTAATGACATAAACGTAAAGCATTTAATCCGATTGAGTAAAATTCAAATTGCTCTGTCCATATTTACCTTCGACATCCTTGCTTTTATTTTCAGCATTATACTTCTTATTTTAAGCGCTGTTTTTAAAAGCGGAGCAGAGCTGCAGGAAGAACATGATCTTACAGTATAATAACAAAAAGGAATCTATATGAGCATTATATTCAGACTTGATCGGATGATGGCGGACAGAAAAATTTCTCTTACAGAACTTGCGAAGAGAATTGATCTGACCAATGCAAATCTTTCGATCTTAAAGACAGGGAAGGCGAGGGCTGTCAGACTTATAACTCTCGATGCGCTGTGCAGAGAACTGAACTGCCAGCCAGGAGATCTTCTGGAATATGTTCCGGATAAAATACACGGTGAAACTTTGAATGAAATCAAGGAGAAAAATGATGAATAAAATAAAGCAATTTGGAGAAAACATAGATGGTTTTTCGATTCCAGTATTAAACGAAAGAGAAATCCGCGCAGCTGCAGGGATTTTATTTTTCATAATGTTTGTATCCATCGTTCAGGCAGGACAGGGTAATTTCACCTTCATAAAATACGCAGTGACTCTTTTTATGCTCGATATGTCCATAAGACTGTTCGTCAATCCCAGGTATTCGCCTTTTCTATTTTTGGGAAGGATGATTGTAATAAAACAAAATCCGGAATATGTAGGAGCCGAACAGAAAAAATTTGCATGGTATATCGGTTTTGCAATATCATCTGCAATCTTCATTCAAATCGTATTAACCAATACATACAGTCCCATCAGCGGAATTGCCTGCATGCTCTGTTTGTTTTTTTTATTTTTTGAAACTGCTTTTGGAATCTGTATTGGATGCAAACTTTACTCATTAGTCAAAGGAAAAAAGGCGCAATACTGTCCGGGAGAAGTATGCGAAGTTAAGAACAGAACCGAAATACAAAAATTATCTTCCGGGCAGTTTCTTTCAACAGCGGTATTTATTCTTATTTTGACTATTGTGATATTTCTTTTCAATGATTATTTCAGCCTTCATCCATCAGGTATTTGGTATCCTGGTGAATAAAATTAGACCAAATTAATTTTGATATAGATGATTTACAGGCAAGCGTCATGACGATCAAAAAGTAATTAAGAATAAAGATCGTTGAATGAAGAAAATCATTAAAAAATGAAATGATCTTTTAATTAAATAAAAAGTAAGAATCCAGAAATTATGCCGGTCATATGACACCGCCTCTTTCACGGGGCATCCCTATCATTATCTGTATCCCGTTAATTCGCACCGTTATTTCCAGCGCATTTTAATTAAGATGCACAATCTACACAGGTGGTGCATTCAGGCATAAATTCCATCCTTGCATCAGAAATTTTTTTACCGCATATTTGACACATACCGTAACTTGATTTTTTTAAATTTGCGAGTGCTTCTTCCAGTTTATGAAGTTTTTGACGAGCATCGTTTAAAGCTGCTTCATTCACTCCTTTGGCTGCAATGGCATCCATGCGGGTGAGTCTTCCAAGTGACACATCCGGTGAGATTGGTTTTGTGATCTCTTCAAGATTTTTAATATCTTGCCTGATATTATCTATTTCGTTCTGAATCCTGTTGCGTAATTTTTTTTGATCATTGTTATCCATTTCAATACATAAAAAATGAATCTCAGTTTTGTAAATGTTAAATTATTAACTAAAACGAAGAAATAGAGAAGAGTTACATTGAAATTTATATTTCAGAACCATAATTTAAAGTATGTGATGAATACAGAGTAAAGGATGTATTGAATAGCAGTTTCAGAACCATCTCCTGAACCAACGTAAAGAAAAAAAAACCGGTCAGGATTTATGACCGCACTGTTTCACTGCCGCTCTTTGCCGGCATGATAGATGATGATGTGGAAGACGTGATTTTTGCCGGGATAGTTTTTATATTTACGCAATGTCACTTTTTGTTATATATATTGACATAAATCAATATTGTCAATATATGAATATTTATGAATACAGATAACGACCTATTAATGACTATCGCAAGAGATACTTCCAGGCTCATTGGCAAGGACTTCCTCGAAAGACTGGTTAATATATTGAGAAATCACATGAATGCAATAATGGTTGTTTTAACCGAAAGGCCAGACCCCAACAGCACTATTGCAAAGACAATACTTGCCAGAGTTGGCGATCAGCCTGTAGAAAATTTTGAATATGATCTTGTCGGCACTCCCTGTGAAGCTGTGTATCAGGGACGCACCTACGTTGTTGCCAATGATCTTTCTGTTAAATTCGATGTAGATAAAAACAGAATTTCATATATTGGCGTTCCTGTTTTTGAAAATGACCAGGTTTTCGCGCATCTTGCTGTTATATCGGATAAACCTCTTACCAATCCTGAAATGGCTGAATCAATTATCCAGATATTTGCCGGAAGGGCAGAAGCTGAAATTAGAAGAATCAAATACGACAGGGAAAAGGATTCCTTGCTCCAGGAACTGGAAAAGGCAAACAAAAGAATGACTTCCAATTACCAAAAACTAAGGGCAATCAATGAATATAAAACACAAATTCTGGGAATGGTAGCACATGATTTGAAAAATCCATTAGGCCAGGTTTTAGGATTTTCACAGCTTCTTTCTGCCAACTTAAAATCGGCAAGTCCTGACCAGAACCAAATCCATGAAAACATTAAGATGATTCAGTTGATTAATAATGCTGGAAATCAAATGCTGGATCAAATAAAAAAAATACTGGATGATGCTCAGAATGAAACTGCCGAGATGCCTCTTAATCTGGAGGAAATTAACATTTTTTCTTTTCTAAAACAAGTCATTCAAATGAATTCAATTGCAGCAGACAGAAAAAAGATTCAATTACGTCACGAATCCAACAAGGAAATTTTTGGTTATGTTGATCCGGAACTGCTTGTTGAAGCTCTGGATAATTTAATCTCCAATGCAATTAAATATTCCTATCCTGAATCTGAAATTTTGATTTATTCCTCGCAAAACGAAAATGAATTGCTTGTACATGTGAAGGACCAGGGGCAGGGAATGTCAGAAGAGGATATAAAATTTGCTTTTCAGAGATTCAAAAGACTTTCTGCTGCTCCAACTGCCGGAGAAGATTCTGTGGGACTTGGATTGTACAATGTAAAATTAATTATGGAAAGACACGGAGGAAATGTAAGTGTATCCAGTGAAGGCAAAAACAAAGGGTCTGTTTTCACACTGTCATTTCCTATGAATCCTGAGCTAAGTGATCT
>JAOUOA010000262.1 GCA_029880625.1 Spirochaetia bacterium | reverse complement strand
TAATATTTCAATAGGTAATGGAATATTACTTTCGAGAAATCATAAGTATTATAAAAGTAGAATGTATAAGAAATTAAATATTAAATAATAAAAATAGTTTTATTGCAGCGCATAACGGAATCTGGCAAGATAAGTATCGCTCTTTAATATAACCATCTAAAATACTGAGAATTTTAGATGGTAAACATTTTGTTAGAAAATTCTGTTATAAATGTTCAGGTAATGCAAAACTTCCTTCCCATTTTCCGAAAGGGAACAGGGTGAATGGGATGTTTTTTTATATAAGCCCGCAGAATTTACTGCCGGAACAGGGTGCAATATTCGATCTCCGTAAACACAATATAAAGATTCAAAAATCTGATTCGGGCTATCGTTTTGAATACATTTATCATGAAGGCGATCTCGTTAGTACAGAAAAAAAAATATTCCGGCGATGTATCTTATAAATGCTAAGAAGTTGTTCTCCATTTTGCATCTGTAAAAAGCAGGCTAAGGCAGCTTAACTCAGGGAGTAAATAAAAAAAATATGGGTTTATACAAAATGGAAATCGGAAAAATATGCTTATGGAAAAGTCTATTGCTTCAATGAATATGCGAACAGGCTGGAAGAGAGTATGAAAAATGCAGGGGTGTTTTATAAAAATAATCCCTGGCTCATTGCAACATAAAAGGGCAAAGAGAAAGCTCCGGGTAAAAAAAGAAAATTATGGCTCCATCTAAACTATTAGTATCTATTTAATCCCTTTTCATATTCTGTTTTCCTGTCCGCCAGAGATCTGTACGATATTTTCATGAGAATGGTTGAGAGTAAAGGATACTGTTTAAAAATGAAATAACGTTTCCGGATTCTTCATTACAGTGCAAAAGCGTAGTTTTCCTGCAGGTTTAGTAGGATATCAAAATTTGAATCTAAACCTGTGTAGTTTAAAAGCGATCCATATGTAATAAATCATAAAAATTAATCGTTTTTTAAATATCATGTATATATTGAAATCATGAACGGGAAAAAAGTAATGATGACAATTTATGAAAATATCTGCACATTGTTAATTTAAAATCAAAAAATGCAAATCAAGAAATTATTCAGACATAATGCTTTTTTAAATAACAAAAATTTGCTGGAAGAAATCACAAAAGAGCAGGTGCGGCTGTTGTATAAGGGTCTTCCTGCATCAGCGTTTGCAACGGTTGCTGCGTCTTTGCTGGCAACTGCAGTATTTTACAAAGTAATCGACAGTGTGGTTCTTCTGTCATGGACTCTGTCGCTGATTGCTATTTCAGCGCTTCGGATAGTTATCTATACATTTTATAAATCATCTTTGACAAAAAATAATCTGACGGATTATAAAAAATGGAATTTGTTATTTTTTTTGGGAAGTGCTTCTTCGGCTATTGTATGGGGAAGCGCCGGCTTTTTGTTTTTTTTATCCGGAGATAAAGCTGATCAGGCGATTCTTTCTTTTGTACTTGGAGGAATGGCTGCAGGAGCCGTAACAAGTCTAGCATATCGTTTGATCCTTGTGCTGTTTTTTACAAATGCTGTGACCCTGCCGATGGTTGTCATGCTTTTGCTGGAGGGCAGTAAATCCTCTATTATGTTTTCTCTGATGATTGTTCTGATCTTAATTTTTTCAATCAGAAGCTCGTTTCAGCTGAATCAGTCTTTCATCGAAAGCATCAGGCTTCGTTTGTTTTCCGAAGGAAACTACAGAGAACTCATAAAATCAAAGCAGAGGCTGGATCTTCATATAGACAAAACTCCTCTGGGCTTTATCGAATGGGATCTTGATTTCAAAGTTACGGAATGGAATCATTCTGCAGAAATAATATTCGGTTTTACAAAAGATGAAGCTCTCGGCCGGCATGCTGCAGGTTTAATTGTTCCGGAGAACATGCATAAAATCGTTGATGAAGTCTGGATCAACCTGATTGCAAATCGGGGAGGGGAAAGAAGCAGCAACCAGAATATCAGAAAGAACGGAAAAATTATTCACTGCGAATGGTACAATACGCCTTTAATTGACCGGGACAATAAGGTGATAGGGGTTGCTTCTCTTGTAAAAGACATCACAATAGAAATCGAAATGACGAATGCGCTTATTGCTGAGCGTGAGAAAGCAGAAAAAGCCAATCTGGCGAAGTCGGAATTTCTTTCCCGCATGAGCCATGAATTGAGAACCCCTTTAAATGCAATTGTAGGATTCAGCCAGCTGCTTTATCTTGGAAACCATGATATGGATGCTTCTATGAAAGAAGAAGTTAAACAGATCTATCATGCAGGCGAACATTTACTTTCTCTCATTAATGATGTGCTTGATCTTGCGCGTGTGGATTCCGGCCAGATGGAGGTAAGCTATGATTCGATTAATCTTGCAGAAATAATTGAATCCATTATACTGCTTCTTCGTCCTGTTTCAGAAAAGTTTTCAGTATTGGTGAATCATCCCGAAAATTGCGACCGTACAGTTTATACGGACAGGCAGAAACTGAAGCAGATTTTGCTGAATTTAATTTCAAACGCTATCAAGTATAATCATAAAAATGGAGCCGTTCACATCCGCTGTGCCGATTCCGGAATCGATCATCGCTCGATGTTTAAGATCATAGTGAACGATACAGGACCGGGAATCAGAAAAGATGATCTTGAAAATATTTTTGAGCCGTTTTCAAGGTTCCATTCTGATTCGCACGAGGTCGAAGGTTCCGGTGTAGGGCTTGCTGTATGTAAAACAATGGTAACGCTCCTTGGGGGGGCCATTGGGGTCGAAACTGAACCCGGCAAAGGAAGTACTTTCTGGATTGAAATCCCCTCCGATGCAGGTAAAAAATAATGATTTACTTTTATAAGGCATATGCTTGATCTCGCCAAAATAGAGATCTATTTATGAAGCTTCAAATCCTTGAGCAGCCTGATGATACAACCTGCGGACCGACAAGTCTGCATGCAGTGTACAATTATCTGGGGTATGAAATCAGCCTTCAGGAATTAATTCAGGATGTGCATTCCCTGGAAGACGGAGGAACCCTTGCTGTTCTACTGGGAGCCGATGCCCTGAAGCGGGGCTTCCGGGCAGAAATTTACTCGTATAACCTGAAAGTTTTTGATCCTGCCTGGAAGACTGATTCCTCTGATATGCTGGTGGATCACCTGTACCGTCAGCTGCAGTATAAAACCGGTAAGAAATTCAGGATTGCAAGCCTTGCCTATATTGATTTTTTAAAAGCAGGCGGAAAGATCCTTTTTGACAATCTGACGGCTGCACTTCTCAAAAAGTATTTTGATAAAAACCTTCCCGTACTCGCAGGACTTTCAGCGACCTACCTGTATGATTGCAAACGTGAGCATGTTCTGTCTTCAAAAAAAATTGTTTATGACGATATTCGCGGAGAACCTTCCGGTCATTTTGTAGTTCTTCGCGGGTTTAATGAATCGGGTATGGTGAAAGTTGCCGATCCATACCGGGGAAATCCTGTTTCCAATGAAAGTTATTATGAGATGGATTCGGAGCGCCTTTTGAATGCAATTATGCTGGGGATTATTACTTATGATGCGAATTTACTTATTGTTGATAAATAATTTTCAGATGCCTGACTAAAATCTCAACCAGAGATCGTTTATGCAAAAAATAATTGTTGTAAGCAATCCGGCGGAATGGGATATCAGAGGGAGCGACATTGTGGTTGTGCATCCCAAAGAATATCTTACAAATCCTGAATATGCTTCTAAAAAAAATATCCGTGTTTTTAACCTGTCAAAAGAGTATCGATACCAGAGCAGGGGGTACTATGTTTCTCTCATCGCAGAAGCAAGAGGTCATAAGCCTCTCCCCGATGTTAAGAACCTGCTGGATTTTAAGGCCCCTCTGATTCGCGTGGTTTCTCAGGATCTTGACGATTTGATTCAGAAAAAGCTAAAGTCTATTAAATCCGGCGAGTTTATACTCAGCGTCTATTTTGGCCAGAATCTTGCAGAGCGTTACGCAAGGCTTTCTCAGGAGCTGCACAGAGTTTTTCAGGCGCCGCTTTTGCGCGCAAGGTTTGTATACAGTAAAAGCAGTCAGAAATGGGTCCTGAACGGGATAAAAACTGTTTCGTTCAGTGAGATCCCCCTGCAGCATATTGATTTTGTAAAAGAAGCTGCGAAAAAATATTTTTATAAAAAAAGATATCGTACGGCAAAAGAAGAAAATCTTAAGTATGATCTTGCTGTTCTCGTTGATCCTGATGACCTCTCTCCGCCGTCCAATAAAAAATCGATTCAGAAATTCATTCATTCAGGAGAAAAATACGGATTTCGTGTAGAAATCATTGAACCTTCCGATTTTAACCGTCTGGATGCTTTTGATGCTCTTCTGATTCGAATGACAACTCATGTTCAGAACGACAGCTATAAATTTGCACGACGCGCGCAGTCCGATGGGCTGGCCCTGGTCGATTACCCGGAGATGATTCTCAAGTGTTCTAATAAGGTTTATTTGAAGGAGCTTCTTCAAACCGGCAACGTGCCGATCATCAAAACAATGATTGTTCATAAAGAAAACAGGCATCTGGTAGGCGATGAATTGAAATATCCCTGTGTTCTGAAGCTTCCTGACTCTGCTTTTTCTTTCGGAGTGCATAAAGCGGAAAACAATGATGAATTAAATTTGATTTTATGTAAATTGTTTCAAGTTTCTGATCTTGTCGTGGCTCAGGAGTTTGTCTATACGGATTTCGACTGGCGAATCGGAGTGCTTGATAATGAAGTCCTGTATGCAAGCCAGTACTACATGGCAAGCGGACACTGGCAGATTTACAACTGGCAGGCCAAAAAGCAGGATGGACGCGAAGGAATTGTAAAAACATTTTCAATTTCAGATGTTCCAGAGGAAGTCATAAAGATTGCATTGAAATCCTGTGAACTGGTACATGGTTCCGGACTTTACGGCGTTGATATCAAGGTCCTGAACGGCAGATCCTTTGTCGTTGAAGTGAACGACAATCCGAGTATCGATCATGGGTATGAGGATGTTGTTGAGGGCGATGAAATTTATCATAAAATCATCAGAGCTCTTCGCAAACGCATTG
>JAOUOA010000261.1 GCA_029880625.1 Spirochaetia bacterium | reverse complement strand
ACCACATATTGTTTCCGATAACCGTCATAATCAGGGCATCGACAAATAAAAACCCGGCTACAAAAACCATGATTTCATTTTCCCCCCAGCCGGCAATATGGGGAGTATGAAGAAAAAGGACTCTGTAAAAGATGATATTGATAGAATAATACACAACATCCATGAAAATCCTGAAAAAAAAGTCCATGCGAAATTCCATTGCCCGCGAAAAGGAAAATCGTAAAAAATAAAGATAGAGAATTAAATAGCGCATTACATTCCCACTCCGGAATAAACAAGAAGGCCTCTTTTCCAGATCAGCCGAAGACTTAACGAAAGAATTAAAATCCAGGATCCAATCACAGTCATTCCTGCGTAAAATTCCTGAACCGAAAGATAACCGAAAAAAGCGCGGATGGGAAAATAGGTCATATAGGGAAATGGAGTATACAGAAGAACTTCCAACGACCAATCAGGAAAAAAGTTCAGAGGGATCATCCCTCCTCCCAGAAAAAAAATCGTCAAACGGAGCATCACCATGAGACTCCAGACATTATCTGCCCAGAAAGCAATGCATTCAAAAATCGACGCAAGAATAAAATACATTAAAGAAGCGCTGACCAGGATCATCATCCCGGTTAAAAAACTTGTTAATGTCAGACTGATCTCTTCCGGAACATGAAATATCACTGCAAACAAAGAAAGCATCACAGCAAACTGCAGAAAAGAAATAAAAGACTGTGCCGCATGCTGAATGTATTTATAGAGAAAAAAAGAAACGGGATAGATCAAATAGCGGCTTAAAGTACCTTCGTAAATGTCAAAAGACATAAAGCGAAGTTCAACGCCGCGAAGAATGCGATCCATCAGAGGAGCCATCAGATAATACAGCATCAAACCGTGGAATGAATAACCTCCAAGTTCAGATGCGCCGCGGCTTTCAAAAATCGAGTCCCAGAGAAAGTAGGCAAGAAAAATCTGAATCAGAACCAGAGCAGGAAACTGCAGCCAGAAATCAACCCTGTAGGAAAGCATTTTTTTGATTTCTGAAGAAAAAACAGTTGATGCCCAGGAAAGATTCATTCCATCCCTTTCCTGAGAATGGATTCAATGACATTGCTGATTTCTTCTTCTTCAATGGAAAGATCAATCACCGGCAGTTTCTGCAGAATCAGCGAAGCTGCTTCCGGCACTTTATTCCGCTCCACTTTTGCCCGTATAAAATCGTCGTCAGATGCAATAATTTCTCCAAGGGAAGGAGGGAATTCTGAAGGCTTCATCGCGCCGTTTTTATCCAGCCTTGCAGTAATGACCTTATGGGTTGCATACTCCATGATGATCTTTCGGAAAGATCCGTCGTAAATAATATCCCCTTCGCTGATAATCACAATTCGCTCACACAAACGCTCGATATCCTCCATATAATGCGAAGTGATAATCATGGCCGGATTGTGAATTTTTCTGTATTCCAGAATAAAATCCCGGATGGCTTTTTGCGCCATAAGATCCAGGCCGATGGTCGGCTCATCCAGAAAAACAACTTTTGGAGCATGAAGCAGAGCCGCGATCAGCTCCATTTTCATTCTTTCGCCGAGGCTCAGTCTGCGGATCTGGATATTCATCTGATCTCGGACAGCCAGAGTTTCAATGAGATAATCCAGACGTTCCTGAAAATCTTTTTTCGGAGTCTGGTAAATTTCGCGAAGGAGCAGAAAACTGTCCGATGCAGGAAGATCCCACCAGAGCTGCGCTTTCTGTCCCATGATAAGAGCAATCTGTTTTTGAAAATCCGTATGGCGGCTGAACGGAGTAAATCCAAGCACTTCCGCTTCTCCATCAGAAGGATGGATGATCCCTGCAAGAATTTTAACAAGTGTGGTTTTTCCGGCGCCGTTTGCCCCGACCAATCCTACAATTTCGCCTTCATCCACCTGAAGCGAAACTCCTTTAAGGGCATGCTTTTCTGTCCATTTGCGGAAAAAGAGTGATCTGACAGAACCGATCATGCCGGGATTTTTTTTGTGAACCCTGTAGGTTTTTTTCAGGTTCTTAACTTTAATCATTGATCATTCAATCCAATTTCTGAGTATATGGATTCAAACTTCATTTCTGAAGGATGAGCTCCTGCTGCACAGGATTTTTCTCTGTGAGATTTCAACGAAATCCTTTATGTGCGAGCTTTAGTTTAGCTTTGTTAAATAAAACATTTTCTCATTGAAAATCCGCAACTTTACAAAGATTTCTTTGAAGTTCTGCCAGTCTCAAAGGCATAAATCTGCCGTGCAAGCATTTCAGGTCTCTTCTTCAGACTTATTAAAAAGAAACTTTCTAAATTATCTTTCTTCAGGATTTTCTGTTTACCATCCATGCAGAAAAGCTTTCCAGAAAATCATCAAAGTTCTGTCTGTATTCTTCCGGAAACGGAAGATCCTTCATGGCCTGGCGAAAACAGTCCAGCCAGACCTGTCTGGACTCTTCTGTAATGGGAAAAGGAAGGTGCCTTTGACGCATTCTGGGAGGTCCGTTTTTCTGCGAATAATACGGCGTTCCTCCGAGAATCTGAATGAAAAAATCAGCCGCTCTTTGTGCTGCATTTTCCATATCTTTGGCAAACATATCGCGGATAGAAGTTTCTTCCAGATTCTTATAATGGAGAGAAAGAAGCTTTCGAATGCCCTCTTCTCCAACAACCTGAAGGATTCTGGGATCGGGAGGCCCGTCCTGAGGCGGACCGCCTGGCGGAACATATACATCACTCATTATAAACTCCGAAAATGTTGATTCTACAAAAGGATTTTTTTATTAAAAGCAGATTCAATTTCATTTAATTAAATTTATTTTTATTGTAAAATGACTGTGATCCAGGCTATCAGTAATATTGTGATCCGGACTTTCATTAATGTAAGCAAAAAAGTCTTCAGCTTCCATTGATTTTATACTTTAAATACCATGAATTCAAGAGATACAATCCTTACCACAGCATTTTTAGAATTTTACAAAAATGGATACAATGCAACAGGCATTCAGACGATTCTTGAAAAATCCGGCCTGACCCGCGGCGCTCTCTACCATCATTTCAATTCCAAACAGGAACTGATCCTTGCCGCTATTACTGAAAGAATCGGAACATTTTTAGAGCAGGTCTGGATTGCACCCATGGAAAACAGTGACGACCCTCTTCTGAAATTAAAAGAACTCATCCAGTCTGTAAAAGATCCATTTATGAAAAAAAACTATCAGTTTGAATTTCAGTATGGATGTCCACTTTATAATACAATCCAGGAAATTGCAAGGGAAGACCCTGAAGTTTCAAAAGCAGTAAAAATTATTTATGAAAAATGGGAAAAGTCTATTTCCAATGCTCTCAAGAAGGGCATAAAGAATAATAGAGTAAGAAAAAATATCGATCCAGAACATACAGCGGCTTTTATTCTGGCATCCCTTGAAGGATGCATTATGACTGCAAAAATAGACAATTCAAAAACAAAATATACTGCCTGCATTTCCCCTCTTCTTGAATTTATCAATTCCTTAAAAAAATAAAAAAACCTGCTTGACTTCCTTTTAATTAGAAAGGCAAACTACATACCGAACGGTCTGCACACCAGATTGACAGGAGGGGATATGGCAATTCAGGCAAAATCAGTAGAAACAATCAATGGAGAACTTGTAATAGATGTAAGCGGACAGACCTGCCCGGGCTATCTCCTTGCCATCAATAAAGCTCTGACAGGAATTGAGAAAGGAACTCCAATCTGCGTTGTAAGTTCCTATCCACCCTGCGGAGAAGATGTAAAATCCTATTGCGATCAGAAAGGATTTAAATATAGAAGCACAGGCATAGAAGATAAAATGTGGAAAATTCGATTTGAGAAATGAATGCTGGAAAGGCAATTCAGAGTAATTTTATAATCAGAACAAATTTTAAAAACCTCTAAATTCGAAAATCTGTCAGGAAGGAAAAATTGCTCATCCCGATACATGTCAGGCGGCTGTTTTTACCCCTGTATCGATCCTGATATGGAGAAGATAAAAAATTCACGTAGACAGATGTTCGGCTCTCATCATAATTTTTTCGAGAATCATTCTCATACGAATCAGAAAAAGTCCAACAGATCTCTACAATGCTGGATTTTATTAAAATGGCTGCTTCTTCTCCACTCTTGTAATCATAAATAAGATCATGAATTTCTGGATACAGATTTGGATTCAATCCAGCCGTAAAGGTAACATACAATAAAAGACACAAATGAAGAAATTATAATGATCAAAGTCCAGGAAAAGACAGGATCCACAAGCCAGTTCAGCGCAAATGTTGTTCCAAAACCGAACAATAATGCCAGCACAATGCCGCTCCCGCTTAATCTTTCCGAAAAAAAAGTAAATACGGTAATGATGCCGATCAGTCCGCCGTTTACATAATTCATGGAACCCATGGCGAAACTCAGAAAATCCGGCGAAAATTTATGCATCTTGATTGAAAAAACAGCAAACAGAGCAAGCATGACCAGCGAAACGGAAGACCAGAACCTGCCGGGAAGATCCGATTGAAACATTCCTTTCCAGACAGCGCCAGTTGAATGGATCGAAGAATCCAGAGTGGAAGAAGAAGCGGCAAATACAAGAATTGCAAGAAACGATGTTAAAAATGGCATGTCCTGGATTTTAACAAAACCGGCAAGAGGCGAACGTTCATCAATCCCTTCAAGATTCAAATAAGACAAGAATACTCCCGCTGTCAGATATATAAGAATTACCGAAAAGGCTCCGAAACCTGAAAGAATGAGCGAACGCCGCGCCTGACGAAACCCCTGTGTACCGAGAACTCTCTGGAGCATATCCTGGTCAGATCCGTGGGTTCCAATAGAAAGAACTGCCCCTCCCAGGAATAAAAAAAATGAATTCCCGTTATTATCGTGGGAGAAATCCAGATTGTTCCAGGCAACCTGCCGTAGAGGGAAATCTGAAAGAAGAGAATACAGGTAAAAGCAAAAGAAAATTCCTACTGCATAAATGATCAGCCCCTGAAGCTGATCCATGATGACAACTGCTCTGAGTCCGCCGGTCAAACTGTAAATACCCGCCGTAACAGCAGAAACCAGA
>JAOUOA010000260.1 GCA_029880625.1 Spirochaetia bacterium | reverse complement strand
AAAAACTGCAGCATCTGCTCCAGGGACGCCTGAGGGATCCAAACGATATTTTCCTTCTTGCATTGCAGCTGATCCTCTGTATTTTAATGCTCCCTGTTGTTATGCCCGGGAAAAAAAATAAAACCTGAACTTCTGGATTTACAGAGTTTGACAGGACGTGGATTTTAAAAAACCTGTCCTTATATGAAAATTTTAAAGTGGATCGATACAATTCCAATGGGAACGCTTCTGATCGGAGCGGTTCTTCTGGCCCTTGCGCCTTTCAATCCTCCCCATCTCTATGAAAAGTTTAACATGCTTTTAGCAGGTGAACTTCAAAAGCCGATTGATATTTTTGACCTTTTCATGCATGGAACACCGCTTGTTCTTGTCATGATTAAACTGATAAGAAAAATAAATAAATCAGAGGATTGATTTAAAGCAAAAAAAAAATCCCGGTTAAAAAAACCGGGATTTTTATATCCTGATCAGTGACGCAGATACGTTTTAATATTAAAACGCTTCGCTTCAAAGAAAGAAGCAGCATATTCTGCGGCATCTGTCGGGCTGTAGAAAGCGCAGCTGAATATGTCCAGATAGACGCGGTTGGTTAAATTTGCGAAATGTCCGGAAACAAGCGAAGTTTCAATAAGCTGAACCAGAGAATAACCTGCGACTCTGTCATCCTGTCCAAAATGAACAATGGTGGGTTCGCCGAAACGCTTTACCTTGATACGGTCGCAGACTTCATAGGTGAATTCGCGGATCTTATCGGCGCTTCTGATTATCTCAGGATTGCAGTCATGGAGATCAAGAGCTGTTACGATGCCCCAGGCTCCCGTTGCTTCAAACTGCTGCAGAAATGCCCTGTCGTCAATGATGCTTGCATGCTTTTTTTCCAGATACTGGCTGAAATGTCCACTGTATTTTCTGCGGACATCCAGAATGGCATGATCGTTGCCGAGGATTCTTGTTCTGCAGGAAGGAGTTCCGCAGCTGCAGATGAAGTCCTGATCGTCATTGAAGGCCATGGCATAGTCAAACGTAAGTTCTTCTCCGGCTGCGATATCGCGCATGGCAACGAATGAAATCTGTCCTTTGATTCCGCAGTTGGGTTCACAGCTGTGGTTTAGAAGAGCCGATCCTTCATTTGTGTCGGACTGGATAATGTAAAGATTTTCGTCTACTTGAAGGCCTACGCCGCGAATATCAGATGAAAGGAGAAAGTATTCATCACGGGATACTATTTCTCCTCCACGAATGGCAACAACTTCTCCTTTTTCAATGGGATGGATTGCAAATATGCCTCTGCCTTCGATTCCTCTGTTTTCTATGCTTGCTTTATGGGTCAGGTAGGATTGAAGGTTTTTTTCACTTGAAATGATCATTTTAAATCTCCTGTTAAATGGGTTCTGCAGTCAATGGCTCAAGAATGCTCATTTCAGTTTCCCTTCTTCGCCGCGGATTCATAATTCCGCGAGGTATGTAACGAACATCCGTATCGCCTGGTTGAAAGACCTGATTCAAAAGGTCCATAGCCTTTGACAGGTTCATGTCATGGCTGCAGGTAAAGAGATCAAGAGCAGCATATCCCAGTTCAGGCCAGGTATGTATGCTCAAATGCGACTCAGCAATCACGATCACTCCAGAGACTCCCTGGGGGCTGAATTTATGAAAGCGCTGATCTATGATTGTTGCTCCCGCCATTCTTGCCGCTTCCAGCAGTGTTAATTTAATTGTGTTTAGATCGTTGAGTATATTTTTCCCGCAATCGTAAAGTTCGATTATATAGTGTTCGCCAAGTGGGTCTTCCTCCATCTCACCTCCCTCCAAAAATTGAATTGTAACGCAAAAAATCGTAGAAAGCGTATTTTGAAAAGTAAAAAATGATTTTATCGCCCCGGAATTTATTTTTTTTTGTAAAAAGGATGGTAGAAAATAGAGACAAAAAGCTATATAAAGGGATCTTCCTGAGACGTTACAAGCGTTTTTTTGCTGATTTTCAAATGGAGGATGGATCGAAAATCACCGCACATTGCCCAAATCCAGGAAGAATGACTTCCTGCATGAATGAAGGCTGGGAATCTATTCTTTCACTGAGCGGAAATCCGAATCGAAAACTTCCCTATACATGGGAAATGATACATAATGGTAAAACCTGGATTGGGGTGAATACAGTTAGAGCAAATGAGATTGTTCATGAAGCTTTATTGAAAAAACAGATCCCGGAACTGGCATTATACACTGAAATTAAGCGAGAATACAAAGTTGATGACAGCAGGATTGATTTTCTTCTGCTCAATCCGCAGACTTCAGAAGTATGTTATCTTGAAGTTAAAAGTGTTACATATTTGGAAAAAGGAGTGTATTTCTTCCCCGATGCGGTCACTGCCCGTGGCAAAAAACATCTGGAAACCCTTTCTTCGTTAATTGCTTCTGATACCCGCGGAGTCATTTTTTTTCTGGTTCAGAGATCTGATGGAAAAGAGCTTCGCATGGCCCGCCATATCGATCCTGCTTATGCCAGTGCAATGGATGAAGCCGTTCAGAAGGGAGTTGAAGTCATGGCCTGGGAATGCAGCATGAAACCTGATAAAATTAAATTAAAGAAAACTCTTCCTGTACCTGAATACAGTCAGTAAAACGGCAGCGATCATTACAAAAGAGGCATAGGACAGATGCGACATGTAGTTGTCCGGCATGAAATGGGCCGTTACTCTTGTCAGAGCAGCAAAAAATAAAAGGACGAAAATCACAGGGATCCATCTGCTTTGTAAATCCGCTTTAGTGAAGTCTGCCATGGAAAAAAGAAAAGCTGGAGTCAGAGCTCCTGCCAGATAAAGATGTCCGTAATGAATTCCTGTTTCGCTTAAAAAGGTAAGACCTGAAAGGCCTGAAAGATGAAAAAAGGCAATGCACCAGAGGGCGCCATTCCAGAAAGTAAACGGTTTGAAGCGATGGATTTGAATCAGGCCGAAAAACCAGTATCCAGAAACCAGAAGACGGATTCCGTTTCCAATGGCTGCCGGCGGTCTTTCTTTAAAAAAGATCAGAATGATGACTTCGTAAATGATGCTGCCGAGATATAAAAAAACCGTCCAATGAAGATGTCTTAAATTCAAAGGATTCCCGGTTAATTGAGAAAAAACAGAAAAAAATGCAAAATTCATGCTGCCGTATACAAGAAGAATTTTTCCTGCAAGGTATGCATTGCTGAATTTGCTTATATCAAATAAAATCCAGAATGCTGTTCCAGACAATGCGAGCAGCAGAGAATGACTGAAAAAAATGGGGATCCCTTTTTTTTCATTTCCAATGGCAGAAGCAGCAGAAAGCCATAGAAGAAGGGTATAGAGAAACAGAACTGAGTGAAAAAGAATCCTGTAAACGGTAAAAGAAAAAAGGATCAGAAAAATCTGGAGAATTAACAGAAGTAATAGGATCTGATTTTTTTTCAATCCTTTCAGATCTGAAATATAACCTTTCCCATTAAGGATTAAGGTCAAAAGAGGGATAAAAAAAAGCCCGATTGCCATTTCAAGATGAGGATGGGCAGGGTAACCTGTAAAAATAGAAAATCCTTTTATATGATTGAGATGGATACCCCATGCAAGAAACCAGATCGATAAGGCGGCGATCAGCCCCAAAAGTGTTAAAATGGATAGAAACCTGATCATACCACCCGAAGGAAATCTGCTCCGGTTTTGACGCAAGAAGAATCTAAAAAAAAAGAAGTTTAACTAAAAAAATGATTGCGTAATAAAAGTATAGTATTATTATGCTGTTATGTTATTAGAGCTAAAAATTGAAAATATTGGAATTGTCGAAGAAATCTGTCTTCGAGCAGGGGCGGGACTGAATGTGATCACCGGAGAAACCGGTTCCGGTAAATCATTGGTTCTGCATTCTCTGGATGCTGTTTTGGGAGCACGAATTGTATCGGGTCTTGTCAGAAAAGGATCTTCAAGAGGATCCATACAGGCAACCTTTGACTGCAGCAGCAATCTTGAAATTCAATCCTGGCTTACTGAAAATGATCTTTCCTCAGGAGATTCTTTCCTTCTCATCAAACGAGAGATTTCAGCAGAAGGTAAATCCCGTGCCAGCATAAACGGAATTCATGTAACTCTTGCATCTCTCCGTTCCTGTGCTTCTCTCCTTATTGAAATACATGGCCAGCATGAACATCAGAGGCTTTTTGATCCGGATTCTCATATGGAATATCTGGATATTTTTGCAGGAACCCAGGAACTTCGTAACCGTGTTTCTGAACTGTACCATAAATACACCTGCATGAAAAACCGCCTCAAGGCTGTAACCCTTGAATCAGGAGAAAAAGAACAGCGGCTTGATTTCCTGCATTATGCTCTGGAAGAAATTGAATCCTTTGACCCTCACGAAGATGAATTTGAGCAGCTTTCCCAGGAAAGGGCCATGATCCAAAACAGCGGAAAATATTTCTATGATCTGAATCTTGTCTATGGAATTCTACGAGGTGAAGAATCCTCTATCCTTGACCAGATTTCAAGTATTGCAGGCCGTCTTGAAGAACATGCGTCTGTTTATAAAGAACTTGAGGAAAATTTATCTGAAATTCGAGAAGCCGATTACAGACTCGAATCAGTTGCCGATTTTATCCGTGAAGAAAAAGAGAAAATGCACTATTCTCCCGAGAGACTTGAAGACATTGAGGAACGAATTGCAGGTTATAAAAGACTTCATAAAAAATACGGTGGAAGTACAGGTTCTGTTCTCAGTGCAAGGGATTCGTATTTAAGAGAAATCTCTTCTATTGAAATGAGCGACGAAGAGGCAGATTTGCTGTGTTCTGAAATTGAGATTGTATATTCAGAAATGAAGGAAGTTGCCGAAGAACTTTCCAGGAAAAGAAGATCGGTTGCGCATATCCTCGAAAACAAAATTTCAGAAGAACTTTCCAATCTTGGCATGCCGGGATCAAGTCTTCATATTTCTGTAAACCGTGAACTGGACCGTAATGCAGATTTGCGTCAATCCGAAGGAGAAAAAAGAAAATATGTAATCAATGAAAAAGGATTGGATAGAGTTGAGTTTTTATTGAGGGCAAATTTGGGGGAATCCATTCAGCCTTTG
>JAOUOA010000258.1 GCA_029880625.1 Spirochaetia bacterium | reverse complement strand
ATCCCGGAGATCCGTCTCACATGTTCTGGCTTCACCAGAACAACGGAGGCATGGATACTCTGGATTCCTATCAATTAAATAAAAATGCTGTGATCAAAGATCTTCCTGAAGAACATCTTGATTTTTTAAATAATCTTAAACTGTACCATGAAGACAAAAATTTTATAGCCGTACATGCCGGTATCAGAATCAACGGGGACACGGCTATTGCGAATCAGAAAAAACAGGATCTCCTATGGATCCGGAATGAATGGATTCGAAATGAGTCAAAATGGGATGGCAAGCATATTTACTACGGTCATACTCCTTGTTTTATGATTTCTGACGGCGCTTCTTACAGTGATTTTATAAACGGGAAAAAATCGACCGGGATTGATACAGGCTGTGTTTACGGCGGATTTTTAAGCGCTGTCAATTCAGAAACAGGCGAAATTATACAGGTTCAAAATAAAGACTGATGGAATGAAAATAACAAACACATCTTTACTGAGCGGGCTTCCCAAACCCCTGCACCAGAACATATTAAAAGTTGCCAGAATATTAAATCGTTCCGGGTTTCAATGTTTTATTGTCGGCGGAGCCGTCAGAGATCTTTTAATGGGAAGGCCTTCCAAAGATTTTGATTTTACCACCGATGCAAGACCTGGAGATATCATATCTCTTTTTAATAAAACAATACCGACAGGAATAAAACACGGAACCGTTACGGTTTTGCTTCATAAAGATGTTTTTGAAATTACAACCTTCCGAAGCGACGGCAAATATTCTGATGCACGGCATCCAGATTCCGTCTCATTCTCAGATACTCTGAATGAAGACCTTCTGCGCAGAGATTTTACAATGAACGGCATTGCATACGATCCTCTTGAAAATATTCTAATCGATAACCACGGCGGCATTGATGATATTAAAAACAGAATCATTCAGACAATCGGCAGAGCCGAAGAACGTTTTCTAGAAGACGGCCTTCGGACAATTCGCGCATGCCGTTTTTCAGCAACTTTGGAATTCGAAATTTCAGAGGATACATTTCATGCGATGAAGGACCGCAAAGTACATGAAAGAACAAAACAGATTGCGGTAGAAAGATTTACCGATGAAATATTTAAAGGTTTGTCGCATGAAAAAATTTCGAGAATGATCAGCTCTCTTGAAGAATCCGGACTGATTTCTCTTTTTATCCCGGAATATCCTGATAAAAATATGACAGAAGAAAAACTTCTTAAGTTGGATCGTCTATTTTCTC
Source organism: Spirochaetia bacterium (assembly GCA_029880625.1). Lineage (GTDB taxonomy): Bacteria > Spirochaetota > Leptospiria > Leptospirales > Leptonemataceae > JAOUOA01. The sequence continues at coordinate 3,864 of JAOUOA010000258.1, read as the reverse complement.
TTCCCGAAACTTTTAAGATCGCAAAGTGGTTTTCAATAGTAAATCTTGATCAAAAGGCTCGCTCCATAGCTTCGCGCTTAAAATTTTCCGGCAAAAACATAAAGGAAATAGAAACATTCTTAAACATAATTCGTTTTTCAGAACCCCAATCAGATCTTTTCAAGATCAGAAAATTTTCATCTTTAATTAAAGGTCAATACGGAGAAAATTCCCTGCCGCTCATTCAGTCTATATCTGACTATTCTTCGGTCAATCCCAATATCAAAAAGATAATTCATTCCCTTTCGTCAGATCCTCTGGTTATAAAAGATCTTGCTGTAAATGGAACGGATCTGATCAATGAAGGATACAGAGGAAAAGAAATTGGAAATCAATTTAATGAAATTCTTGAAATTGTCTGGAAATCTCCAGAAAAAAACCAGAAAGAAATTTTATTAAAAGTCATTAAAAAAACTGAATCTTAATTACCATTTTATTTTGAAGCAATATTTCCTTTTTTCAGAAAAATCTGACAGAATCGTAAAGTTATTAAATACTATTTTCAGTAAAATATGAAATCAATAATTATGACACTATTATATAAAATCTCCGCTTCCGCGATTTTCAGGATCGTATTCAGGATATGTACTGAAAAATAATGATCCGGGAACAATTAAATATGTGCTTCCAAATTGAGATAAAAAGTCATCTGTATAATTCATTTGTGGAGTCATATGAAAAGGTATTTGATTTTCAAATGCAATCATTTCTTCCACTGTAATATCCATCCCCGGAGAGATCTGGGTTTTAATAAACTGCCAGTTTTTTTTAAAACGCAATGAATCAGACTTCACGTCTTTTGTCCGTTCTGAAAAAAATAAAAGCCTAAGCAGAGGACAGTTATGATCTGCATAAGAAACAATATTGATTTTAATTAATTTATTATTCAGACCCAGATAATCCCATACAGGCAGTTTCTTGCTTCCTGTTTCAATTCTGGATTTGCGGATACTGTCTGTAAGCTGATCCAGCGTGTTAATATTTTCCCTGTCGCCGTATCCAAACTCACCTTCCCAGAGCCACATGTAGAGATCTTCGGGATGCAGAATTTTGTATTTTTGAAAAAAACGTTCAAGAACAAATAATCTTTTATCATTTTTGAGATGATCTTCTTTATTCTGGTAATAATTTATATATTCGTACATAGTTTCAGTTGATTTAATTTTCAAATTTATCCATGATTTATATATAGATTTACATTCTTGCAATCATCAGCGTTTCTAAATGAAGTCTAATATATAATGTATTATTCAATTTGATATTTTTGAATGTTTTGGATAACAAAATTATTTTTCCCTGATGAAGATTTTTACCGGAACTCCTGTCAGATTAAAATCTGCGTATATTTTATTTTCGAAAAAACCTGTTATATTGGTTGCTATTTTTTCTTTATTTCTGACAAAAAGAACAAATTCCGGAGGGGAAATAGAACTTTGCGTTGCATAAAATATTTTTGAATTTCTGGCTGTTACTCCATGGAGAGACCGGTTCCATTTTTCAACAATTTCATTTAATCTTGAAGTTGTAATTCTGAATTCAGACCTTTCTTTAAGATCCATACAATGATCGAGAAGTTTATTTAAACGCTGGCCTGATTGAGCAGAAATAAAAATCACAGGAATATGCTTGATCTGCGGGAATTGAAATTTCATTCGATCTGTATAATTTTTCACAGAATCCGTTTCTTTTTCCATTAAATCCCATTTATTGACTGCAATAATTGAAGGCCTGCCCTCCTCTCTAATTTTTGAAGAGATTTTTTTATCAAGATCAGTAATTCCCTGCTGTGCATCAATTAAATGAATGACAACATCAGCATCCTGAATTGCCCTTTCTGTTCTTTTCATTGAAAAATATTCAGCATTGTTTCTGCTTTTGATGACTTTTGCTTCTTTTCTGAGTCCAGCAGTATCGATGATCCGGATTGGATTTTTATTATAATGAAAAATTGAATCGACAGTATCTCTGGTTGTCCCCGGCAGATCAGATACAATAGATAATTCTTTTCTTATTAATTTATTAAAAAGAGATGATTTACCGGCATTAGGTTTTCCTACAATGGCTATTTTAATGCAGGAATCCTGGGTATCAGAAATAACTGTTGAGATTTCTTTTTTACCGCTTCTGGAAATCGTTGTTTTCACAATTTCAGGTACAGTTTCCGACATCTTTTTTTTCAGGACATCCAGATTCCATTTATTTTTTGCAGATACCGGAATCAGATCCGTAAATCCTTCTTCGTAAAACGGAAGTAGCCTTTCTCCTGCAACATCCGGTCCATCAATTTTATTCACTGTATAAATTACAGGCGTGTGAATTTTAGATTTTCTGAGAAGATTCATAAAATGAGCGTCAAAATCTGATGGTGAAGGCGATTCCATGACCACAATAATAAGATCGGAAAATTCAAGATGGATCTTCGCCCTTTCCAGAATTTCAGTTTCAAGGCTGTCAGGATATTCAATATCAAGTCCAGGCGTATCGCAGAGAATGTAATGCATCGGCGGATCTTTAATTTCCACTTCAAGGATGTCACGGGTTAATCCGGGAAGATCTTCTGTTATCGCACGATTTTTCCCTGCAAGAGCATTCAAGAGTGTGGATTTTCCTGCATTTCTTTTCCCTGCAATTGTTACCCTTACTGTTTTATTTTTGGAAGACATGTTTATTTTCGATTTGCTTCTTTAAGAGCCCGTTCAATTTCCCGTTTCGCTTCCTGTTTACGCTCATCCTGCCTCTGATCTGATAATTTTTTACCGCGACCAATACCAAGAAGGACCTTTACTTTTCCTCTGTCGTTAAAATATATTTTCAATGGGATGACAGCAAGCCGCTTTTCCCTGATTCTGGAAATCAATTTGATAATTTCTTTTTTGTGAAGGAGAAGCTTTCGGCTTCTGGTTTCTTCATGATTTACGTAGCCTGCATTTTCATAGGGATCAATTCGTAGATTGATCAGCATAAGTTCGGTTTTCTGGGGAACTGCATGAGCGTCTGTAATTTCAGCTCTTCCGAGGCGCAGGCTTTTTACCTCGCTTCCGGTAAGAACAATCCCGGCTTCCAGCGTTTCAAGAATTTCATAATTTCGTCTGGATTTTTTATTTTCAATTACCGGCGTTTTTTTGACTGGAGTTTTCATTTTATTACAGACACAGAATCAGTCTATGTAAGGAAAAACCCTTTGAAAGGTCAAGTATTAACCATTACTGTCTTACAAAAGAAGGAGAAGCGGGTGATCCGGTTACAAGAAAACACATTCCGCTTTCAGAAGATCCACCGGCAGAAACGTAAAATCCAAATAAATCGCTTGCTTCAAAATTGGAACCTTTCACTGGATTGATACAGACATTTAAATTGAAAACCGTTGCATTAAAGCTCCGGTTTAACCTCATTCCTCCTCTGAATTGTATATCAAAAACATCCGCTTTGACCCTGGAGCCATCCAGCTTTAAATTTCCTTTTGTAATAACTGCATTGATTCTGACTCCGCTGATCTGCACAGAATTTATCGGAATCGGAATGGAACGAAAATTTAAATTCGAAACATCCATTTTACTTGCATTGAAACTGAACGTTCCGCTGCTATCTTTCAGATTATAAATATCATCAATATCAATTTCTGTATTTACCGTTCTGGCTTTAATTTTCGTCCCTTGAAACGTCATGTCAGGATTTACAAGCTGAACGGAACCGCTGGCTCCGCCTGTCAGAAGAGTTAAATATGACAGATTGTATGCAGCCTGGTCTGATTTTAAATTCATGGTTCCTGGAATTTCAAGCATCAAGTCATATAATAAATTATGGCTTAAAAGATTCAGATCAAGT
>JAOUOA010000256.1 GCA_029880625.1 Spirochaetia bacterium | reverse complement strand
ATTTATAGTGATTTTTCTTCCCCATGCCTCTCAGGTATGAATAAATTATTTGTGAACCAATTGCAGCGGAAGCCGTTACCAATGCCATTGAAAAATCCATAGTTGAAACCTCGATTTATTTTTTACAGTTTATTTTACCGAACAGGCTTATGGAGTCTATTTGGCAAATATGAATTCTATCTGTTTTTTTACAGTAAAATGGCTGTATTTAATTTCTGTCAAAACCTGTAATCCTTTACAAATATCCTGAAATAAAAATAATTTTCCCGCAATCATTTTTTATAATAAAATACCTACCGTAAAAAGCCGGTCCCTAATTTATATACGGAAACCCCCTGAGAAAAACGGACGAAAAATTTAATACAAAACGGAGCAAAAGTATGAAATCATTCCTGTCAGCAGCCAACATTGCTTTTATTATGCTGATTTTATCCGGCAGCATCGATTATGATGCCGGCAAAGTAAAAATATGTGCGTTCACTGAATTCTGTTAATGCAGAATGCTAATTCATATCCTTTTCGTAATTTCAATATTATTCTGGACAAAATACAGTTTTATTCTAGAATCATATCATCAAATGAGACTGATCGGGAGATTGACCATGTTTTCTATAAAAATGAAAATTTTCATCATTTGGATTCTTATCGCTTTAACTGCTGCCTGCAACATTCAGACAAAGCAGACATACTACATAAATAAAGACGGCTCCGGTAAACTGATTCTGGAATACGAGCGTGAACGAGGCAGCGGCAAAGATATGAAAGACAATTTGCTAACAGATAAAGAAATCTTGCAAAATGAGATTATAAAACTTATTTTACGTTCCGAGGGATTTGATGCCTGGAAAAATTTAAGCGGTAACATCTACACAAAAGAAAATAAAAAAAAGCTGAAAATAATTGCCACAGGCTATTTTAAGGATTTCAATCAGATTAAAATCAATGAAATTACATTGTCGAAAATCACTTACAAAGTCATCAAGGATTCTGCTTATCTGAATATAGAGATGGAGACAGACAAATTAAAGAAAACACCTCCCGCAAAAGCAAAAAGGAAGGCGGAAAAGGATATACAAGAATGGAACTCCCCTCTGATGACGAGCGTAAAAACCTCTATCCGCAAATCAAGCTATAACCTAACATTTCATATGCCGGGGAAAATTCATAAAAAAAATTCATTTCTCACAAATCAAAACGCAGCATCCATCGCCATACAGGGTTCTGCCGCTATTAACGCTTTTGACAAAATCATGGCAAACCAGGCTATACTCGAAAAGGCATATGCAAACGGAAATAAATCCTTCTTCACTTCTATTTTTTACCAATCCGTATTCGGGAACCCGAATCCTCCATCCGTTTCAGCCCGCGGACCTCTGAAAAATCATTTCAATTATGCCGCTGAATCAAAAAAAGCAAAAGACCAACTTAAGCAATCACTCGCTGCCGCAGGAGTTAAAGAGGAGCTGCTGATTGAAAGACGAAGCTTCTATTTTGCATCTGCCGTACAATCTTCCAGAATCAATAAAGTTAAGCAATTCATATCGGAAGGTGTGGATATTAATTATCGAAAAAAAGATTTTTCCGGAAGAACTCCAGTTTTTATTGCTGTTGAAAACAATCATTCAGAAATCGTAAAAATTCTTTTAGATGCAAAAGCAGACGTTAATATTGCAAATGAATACGGCTTAATGCCGCTCATGACTGCCGTAAATCCTTCTGGAAAAAAAATCGATCTTTCTATTGTTAAAATGCTGATCCAGGCAGGAGCGGATCTGAATGCATCTGTAGATGGAAAACCTGTTCTCTTCCATGCTGTTGACGGCGGCAGCCTTGAATGCATCAAACTTCTCATTGACAGCGGAGCAGATACAGACGCTGTTTTTGAGCAGACCTTTGATCCAGATCCTGATAATCCTTCTGGCAGGTTCCGTTTGAGCTTACTGGAATATGTTCGCCGGGGATCACAGATGGAAAATCAGGAATTAATTGAATTCCTGAAAAAATCCGGAGCAAAATAAAAATCATATCAGGAAATTAGTTGACGGACAATTTTTCAAAAAATAAATATAATTATGCAGCAACAAGAACAGGCATCTTTAAAAACAATCCTTATCGTTTTATTTGCAACCCTGGCAGTCATCCTGATCCCCGTTCTGACATACAGGTATTTTTCAGGCGGAATAACCGGCGAAGACTGCTCGGATTCTATCGGCTGCCGTCCAGGCTATTACTGTACGTTCAGCTACTGCACGGAGAAATGCGAACAGGACTCCGACTGCCCTGAAAACTGGCAATGCAGGGATCTGTCAATTTCCCGGGAAAGATTGGGTATCGAATATGATGCTGGCGAAGTAAAAATGTGTGTTCGCTAAGAAGCGCAGAATCCATAGAAGATTACATAGCTAATTAGAATTTCGCTTTACCCTGAATCTTTGAAAAACGTAGCATTTCCTCTGATGCATATTCCGTCGTTTACCTCAACGTTTCTGCAGCGGCCCTTCTGAAAAATTCTTTAGTTAAAAAACTCCGCCATTGCTGCTTTCTATTGCGCAATGCATAATTGAGAGCAATAATCTGGCATAATAGATTCTTCATTCTGGAACTTCTGGCAGTCGCCTGATTACTTTAACACCGGTCAGTTCAGATCGGGATCTTGATACAGGCAGTGTAAACACAGCCCGTTTACAACAGAACCTTACAGTTTTTCGACTGGTATGAGCAAAGAGACTCTTATAATAACAATGAACAAACAAGATTATGTTTATTGGCAGACAATTATGGAGTCGATGACGAGGAAGGTATAAGGATAAAAATCGAATCAATTTCTGCTAACAAGAGCTAAATTGCCTATCCGGCAGATATGAAGCTTTCATACCATGCCTGAAAGGCAATATTTTCAAATAAAGCCGAAAAGAATAATACCGCAATAACTGTAATGAAGTTACGAAACAGAAGCGCACACATCTTCGCAAGAAGGCTTTATGTGCAAAACTGAAGCATTCCTAAACCTTTTCTACTTTAAACAATTTTATTTTTTATATTGGCTAAATATGTTTTGCTGACGGGAAGTTTTAGATCTTTGTCCGTCATTACCGCCATATATCTTTGATCTGAAAATTCAATTGACTTTAAAGCAGACTTCTTTATTACAAAACATCTGTGAATTCTCGTAAAATCGTACTGATTCATATATTTATAAACCCTGGACAAAGGGCGAAGAATTCTATATTCTCTTTTTAATGTATGAATTTTAGTATACTTATCGTCTGACTGAAGGTAGATAATGTCATCAACTGAAACAGGAAATACTTTTTTCTCTTCCCGAATCCATACAACCTCATTATAATTTATTGTATCGGCAGCTAAAGCATGGTCAATGTAGTCTTTCGCTCTGTTCAGCGCCGTAAATAAACGCTCGTTCTGAAACGGCTTTATTAAAAAATCTACCGCACCTATTTCAAAAGCTTTTACAGCGAAATTTTCATATGCTGTAATAAAGACAATCCCCGGCAAAGAATCCACTTCAGAGAGGACTTCCATTGTATTTTTTACGGGAAGATCAATATCCAGAAGAGCTATATCGGCAATATTTTTTTTCAAAAGCCTTTTAAGATCAGCTCCGTTCCCGGCAACGCCTGCAATCTCGATTTTCGGATCTTCGCGGACAAGGTTCAGAATATGTTCCCGTATGGGCAGTTCATCTTCTGCAACAATCACCCGGTATACTCTTTCAGCCATCCAATGACCTCTCCAGTTTTAATACCTGCAGATCTTTTTTTCTGCCGTAAACGATCTGAACATCTGTACGTTTTTCATTTATTGAAAAAGTAATTTCAGCATTTTCAAAAAAATACTGCAGACGGCGTCTGATGGAGGTTAAACTCCGTTCCTCGGCTTCGCCTGCAGGCTTGCCGTTATTTGTATTGGAAACCGTGATTTTCATTATGTCCGGAGCTGCATCTACATTTATATGGATTTCTCCTTTTTTAACTTTTCGAACTCCATGCTTGTAGGCATTCTCTACAATCGGCTGAAGCGTAAGAGTGGGGATCAGCCATTTGTCTGTATTTCCTGTTATTTTATATTTAATTTTCAAAACATCGGAAAATTTCAGCATTAATAAATTTCCGTAGTTTTTTACAAATTCAAGTTCTGTATTTAAGGGCACGATCTGTTTGTCATCGTTACGCAGGAGAAAATGATAACAATTCGTCAGGCAGTCGAGAGTCTCTTTGGCTTTTTTAGAATCTTTTAATAAAAATGTAGAGATAATTGTCAGTGTATTCAGTACAAAATGCGGCTTCATTTTATCTTTCAGATTGTTCAGCCTTTCCTGCAAAAGCTCATTATCTTTTTCAAGAAGCGATTTTTCAGCGGAAGTAAATGTACGGATCTGATGAAAAATAAAAGGGAAAAAAGTTGCAGCCACTCCCCAGGGCATGGTCATTCTTTCCGGAGGCAAAAAACCGTTCATCACCAGAAGATCATGAGCCGTTGTGGGCACGACAAATAAAAAAGAATAAACAAATACTCTTTTAATCACTTTATCTTTTGTAAAAATTAAAACAGCAAGAATTGCAATGCCCATAGTAATTCCCGCCAGAGGATCAAAACCCATATATGCTTCTACAATATGTGAATGATTCATCATCGGTGCATAAACACCGAATGCGGTTACAGCAGCTGCAAGGATTAAAATCGATCGAATTTTACTGGTTATGGATAAAAAAATCAGATATGAAATAACAGTCAATCTCCCAGAAACCCAATCAACATATTTCAAAAGGAAGTGTTTTACATCCAAAAGAAACATTACATCCGTCTGCATCAAAGAAAAACCCAGCATGGAAAGAGCGCATACTGCAAGGAAAAAATAATTTATCTTATCCCGGTCAATAATATAAAGAAATAATGCAATAATTGCAATGGCAAAATAAACTCCCCACAGGATGATCTGATCAAAGTCGCGAAACAGAATAAACTGAAAAATTTCTGAACTGTTTCCAAACAGGGTATCGCCAATCACTCCTGTAATACCGTCGCTTTTATCAATCATGATTAAAAGAATATAACTGTTTTTGGAAACATCTTTCAGGGGGATGAATACCGGCCCTCGATT
>JAOUOA010000255.1 GCA_029880625.1 Spirochaetia bacterium | reverse complement strand
AAACAGGATGACGGCACATGGCTTTTGAACGGAACAAAACTTTTTATTACACATGGATGCGGTTTTGCAGATAAACCGTCTGTAATTTTAACGCTTGCAAGAACCGGATCTCCTGAAAGTGGAGCCCGCGGTCTATCTTTTTTTATCGTCGACGGCAAAGATATTCAGGTGGCCGGAATTGAAAAAAAAATGGGCATTCATTGTTCTCCTACAAGTCAGATCGTATACGAAGATACGCCAGGAATTCTGCTTGGAGACGAAGGATATGGACTGACAAAGTATGCAATGGGAATGATGAATACAGCAAGATTGAGTATTGCTTCTCAGAGTCTTGGAATTGCAACTGCGGCATATTTTGAAGCGAAAAACTACGCATCTCAAAGAGTTCAATTTAAATCTGAAATTGAAAAGATTCCTGCAGTTGCCAGAATGCTGGACCGGATGGAGCGTGAAATTGCAGGAATGCGTGAAATTTTGATGGAGGCATCCAGGCTTCTGGACGCCTATCTCTGGAAAAAAGAATATATGGCGGAGGAAGGAATTCCTGAAAAAGAAATTCGAAAAAATCCTGAAATTCGTTATCGTGAAAAGCTTGCTGATTTATTTACCCCGCTTGTGAAATATTATCTTTCTGAAACCTGTATTTCAATTGCAAGCGATGCCGTACAGATTCACGGAGGATCGGGATATACTGAAGATTATGATGTCTCCAGGATTTTCCGAGATTCAAGAATTACCAGTATTTATGAAGGAACTTCACAGCTACAGGTTGTCGGAGGGATCGGTTCTGTGATTTCAGGAATGTCTCAAACAGGAAATTTACGCAAATATCTTTCGGATTTTAAAAAGACGTTTTCGTTTTCAGAAGAGCTGCTCCAGGTTGAAAAAAATCTTGAAGAGGCCGTCGAACTTTACAAGGAATTCAAGGATGACGGCGCAAAAGACCGGCTTGCAAGCGAAGTTGTTGACATTGCAGTCAGGCTTATTACAGGATCTCTTCTGGAGCGATCTCTTGTGAAAATGAACGGGGATGATCTGAAAAATAGAAAAAATCTTTCTGCTGCCTATCAAATTGACAGCATTGCAAAAACACAGGCCAGTCTGCTGCTGTTAAAATATCAGGCGATGTAGAGTATTCTACAGGCTGAATATCGGGATGCATGACCCTGCAGAATATGACAGATGGTATGACGAGAACAGTTTTGTTTTTCAAAGTGAACTGGCTGCACTCCGTCAGGCTGCAGATGAACTTCTTTCCGGCTCAAAAAAAATTCTGATTGGTGATGGACTTGATGTCGGCGGCGGTACAGGCTGTTTTGCAGTTGCCATGGGGTTCAAGACGGTTCTTGAACCCAGCCGGTCTGCCGGGGATTTTGCCCGGGAGAAAGGCCTTAAAGTAATTGAGGCCTATGCTGAAAATATTCCTTTTGCTGATTCTGTTTTCAACTGTGTTTTATTTGTAACTTCACTCTGCTTTATTAATGATGCACAAAAAGCGATTGAAGAATCATACCGTATTCTAAAAGATCATGGTAAAATCATTATTGGAATGATCAATTCAGAGTCATTTGAAGGGAAAAAATACATTGCTTCTTCAGGCGAATCAATTCGTTTTGCAAATCACAGGTCTGTTAAAAAAATAATAAACATTCTTGAAAATTCAGGTTTTCAGGATTTAAAACAGTATCAAACAATATTTTCTGATCCTCTTTCACTGAAAAAAATTGATCCGGTACTGCCCGGTTTTGACAGAGGCGTTTTTGTTGCGCTTTCAGGAGTAAAAAAAACTTCAAAAAAATGATTTAGATGCATTGAATCTTAATTTGTAAAGAATGTTTTTTCACATCAATTTCTCTGCATATCGTGAAGCAAAATCAACAACACAGTAGTATTTATAGTGCTTATGTTCTCCGCATGCAATCCCCATTTTTTTGTATTTTCTGTTAAAAAGATTTTTCCGTAAAATTCTGTCAGGCTGTCCGTCGGATAGTATAAACAGGGCGACCATACCTCGAGCAGTCAGAGCTCCGTATCCAATATTTTCGCCGTAATCACCTTTGATTTTTCCGTAACGTGAAATCCGGGTAAAAGGCGTGGAACCGTCTGTTCCGTCATGAGACATATTAGGATTATTGACCTGATCCTGTACATGATCTCTCGCACTTTTTTCAAGCCCTTTGGAAACAGTAAGAATAAATGTTCTTCTGGATTTTTTCAGGTGCAGAATTGCTTCATTAAGGGCCGCTGCTCCTTCGATGGTTTGGACGCTGTATTCCCCTGGGATTTCCAGTATTTTTCCTTTGTAATGAGGGCGCAGCTTCTCAATTTCTTTTATAAATGTATGCGGTTCCATTCGGGCAAGATTGATTTGTTTTACAATTTCTCTTTCAATTTTAGATAGATGATCGCTTCCAAGTCCCATGGACTGTGCCTGAAGCGAAGGTTCAGGGCCATTCAAAGAAAAAAAATCGGATAAAAGAGCTAATAAAAGTGAAATTAAAATCAAATATTGTTTCATTGTTTTACCTCAGTTTATACAGGTGCTTTATTTTAAATAATAAATTCGTATATTTTTATGTAAAGAAGTTTCCGAACCAGGATTGAAAAAATCATAATCAACTAAAGTTCGTTTATGAAACTTTAGTTGAACCACCAAATGGAACCACTTCATGCATTTTGATTCTGATTTTTAGGTTTTATCAAATAACATGCATCTGTCAAGAAATATGGTAGAAAAAAAGACAGTATCAAATCAGATTTTAATATTTTTTCAATTGGTATACCTGTACTCAGATCCGTGGTTTGGTTTGGTGGCTATTAACTGATGCATCACTGTTATTTGATCGCCGAGAAAATTTTGATCAAGGCTGATCTGGACAATTCTGTACCAGTATGAATCCGACGGTACTTTGAATGTATGATTGATGCAGAGGCATTTAAATTTAAATCCCAGTGAAATTTCAGGAGGAGATACTGAATGAGGAGCTGCAAAAAAAAACAGATCCTTTCCTGTTGTATTTTTATAAACAAGAACAAAACTTTTTTTTTCTCCTGGAGATATTTCCAGGGTAGATTTAAGCGAAGTGGAGACTGGAAGATCTGAAAAATTCTTTACGATTCCGGTTTTCCACAGTTCAGTTCCTCCCGCGCCCGAAAGATCATAGAGTTCCATCTTTCCCGGCAGATGGATGTAGTCCCATTTAACAGAAATTTTTACAATTTCAGAAGATGGATGCTCCTGTTCTTTCTCATCTTTGCATGCTGCTGATGTAATGATGAGAAAAAAAAGTGAAAAAACGGCAGCAGGAATTTTCACTTTTCTAAATTCAGAATTGCCTGGGTGAAATTAAATTTTTTTTTCGGTGTCGTATCCGTAAGGTGGTATTGGTCATTAACCTTTTTTAGAGTAAAAAATTCCTGAAATATTTTTTCTTCATCTTTGTCGGCTTTATTGCAGTCAAAACCGCAGCCGTTGCAGTCCATTTCTAAATAGTTGGTTTTTTCATACAGCTTTAATGTTCCGTAAATTCGAATATTGATTTCATCGGCAGAGGCTTTTTTTATTTCGTAGTTTCCCAGAGCCGTACTGATTTTATTGTGTTCGGCAAATGGATCATTTTCATCCCATGAGAAAGCATCGCTTTCAAAGAAAAAGGTACCATCGCTTCTAAGGCGAAGGGTAAGGGAACCGTTTGTACGAGATTCTTCGATTCTTCCCGTCAAAGTTCGGTTTAAGACATCTCCAGTTCCGGATATTTTAAATTCTGATTTATACTTCTGGATTGTTTTTTGAATCGAAGAAAGGGGACTCAGCAGAAACCAGTTTCCGTTGCCGTAAAAACGAAGTTCGCTTATGACAAGATCTTTGTAGTACTTTCCTGGATAAATTTCTTTAATATGCATTTTTAATGATTTCCCTTTAAAAGGCTCGGGAAGAGGTACCTCCTGTGCTCCCATGCTGTCTTTGACAGAAATCGTCTGAGAGTATCCATTGTCTCCGGATAGATGAATTGTTTTTGCTCTTGAATTGCTGTAGCAGAGTCTTGGAGAAAGCTGGTGTCCATTCCAGATTTTGATTTTTTCAACGGTCTGTTTTTTTTCGAAATCAAAGTTTAAAGTAATACCATCTTTGTCAGAGAATCCGTTACTTGCGTAGGTATATTCATAACGTGAATCAAATAAATTCATGATGGAATATGAATCTACCGGAAGAAGCTGATTTGTTGTTGTTAATGTTCCCTTGACGATCTCAGGAGTTTGAATTTTTATTTCATTTTCTTTGTTGAAAAATTTTACTGATTTTACGCATAAATTGCTGTTTTTTTGAAAATTAACAGTGAGAGACCTGAGAGACACTGTATGCTTTAAGTCATTGACTACAGGGTTGGCGCCGGGTTCAAAATTTTTTACAATTTCATCGAAGTTTATATACATATAAATGGGAGAATTAATTTCGCTGCATAATTCCACTTCAATCCGGTCTGTCAAGATGGGAGTGTCAGGGTAGGTATGGAGTTTTACATACTGTGCCCGGGGATCGGGGCGCCATTCATTTCCTCTGTAAACTTCAAAAGGAAGATCGGACTCCATCGCGCTTCCGCTGACCATTGAGGTTGCATGCCCTTCACTGCAGCGGGAAAACAGCATAAATGCAGAAATTAAAATAATGCTTAAAAACAGTTTCATCGGGTTTTTCCTTTTTTTTACAGCTTTTCTCCTTGAAATGAAAAATACAATAAAAAAACTTCAGCGGCTAGATGAATAAATTTAGTTAAGATAACCGAGTGTTTTAAAAATTAATAGCAGAAATAAAAGCTTCAGCCAAATTCAATTCCAAGAAGAGTAATATCATCGCCGAAGGTTTTTCCGTCCGACCATTCAACAAGATCCATTTTCAGCCTGTACAGTATGTTTTCAAGATCATACTGATTGAATTTTTTTAAGTTTATGGCAAGCCGTTCTTCCGAGTATTCTTCGCCGTTTCGGTTCAGACATTCTGTGACTCCATCAGAATAAATGTAAAGCCGGTCGCCGGGTTCAATAACAATGTTTTTTTCTTGAAAATGCTGATTTTTAAAAATTCCAATGGCCGGGCCTTCACTTGACAGCAGCTGATGTTCCAGATTTTTTTTAATAAGAA
>JAOUOA010000254.1 GCA_029880625.1 Spirochaetia bacterium | reverse complement strand
GGGTTCTGTCATAACGAACGGCTATGCATCCCAGGATTTAACGCTTCCCGGATAGAGGCGGTTTCGGGAGCGCATACTTTCATGTGAATTTTAGCATTCAAACTGGGCCGGATTTCAGGGAGCACGTCATATACATTGCAGAAATAAACAAATCATAAATGCTGATTTTTGTATAGAATATAATATCCTTTCAATCAAATCGTGATTTCATTTTTATAAATTAAACGCTTTACAACCGAAATATCATCTATCATACTAAAATCAACAATGCGAATAAAATATTTTATTTTTCTGGAGGAAACAAAATGAATGAAACTTCATCAAAGATTAAAGCAGCGAAAATTGCTGGCTTTATGTACCTGCTGATTATAATATCCAATTTGCTTTCCATGGCTATATTCGGCTCCAAATTGGATACTATAAAAGATGTCATAAACAATGAAACTTATTTTCGCATCGATACGGCTTATTCTCTGGCTATGTATCTTTGTGTTATTGTTTTAGCTGTTTATCTTTATGCAATTGTAAAAAATATCAATGAAAATTTAGCCCTTCTTGCTCTGTCCTTTCGTGTTGGAGAAGCCATTTTAGGAGTGCTTGGAGTTATTTTTAATTTACTGGCTCTTCAAATATTAAACGGTCAGGGCCATGCTGAAATCTTCGGCGCGGCGCAAATGCAGACCTTGGCCCAGGTATTTCAGGATGCATATTGGCTTGTAGCAATGGTTATTTTTTCTTTTCTTGGACTGGGTTCCGTTATATATTTTTATTTGTTTTTTCAAACAAATTATATTCCAAAAGCATTATCTGTTCTGGGAATGATTTCTTATGCTCTGGTTTTTACCGGCTCATTTATCAGTATTATATTTTCAAATAATGCTTATATGTTTCTTGGTTCACAGGCAATTCTTTTTGAAATTGTAATCGGGGCATGGCTTTTATTTAAAGGCATCAAAACTGATTAAAATTCTTTAATCGATCATACATGAATAAATTCATGTATGATCGTATTTCCTGCAGTCAATCCTGCAATTTTCGCAGAAACTTTATTTTAGCGGCTTCAAACGTTCCGGGCCTACCCATTCATTCCAGCTTGCTTCATAGCCGTCATATGTAATAAAATACTTATTGCCGTTTTTCTTAAGAATTTTTCCTTTAAACCACTCGTTCTCCCATAAAATAAAAACTTTTTGATTCACATTATAGGTAAGGGACGGATTGCCTTTCTCTACTTTAACTGGTTTTGTATTAGACGACTTTGATTTACCGACTCGCTGCCCGCTTGAATCAGAAATTGTGCCGTTCTTTATTGTAACGGTATCTTTCCCGCTCGTTGTGATCTGTCCGATTCCTTTCACAATAATAGTGCACTTTTTCGCGATTTTTGAACATACATTGGAAATTGATGTTCTGGGTGTTATTTTTTGTTTTGGATATCCTGTATTATCATCCCATACATCATAATAATGCATTTTACTATCAGAATTTACCAGATCCGTAGAATAAACAGCACTGGAAGCGAACAAAATCATAGGAATTAAAAACATTTTTTTCATATACGCACCTCAGTCATCATTTTATTTTCTTGAATCATCTTTATCTGTGAAAGAATAAGTTGATCATGCAATATTAATTGACAATTGTCAATTAATATATATTTTATTAATCATGAAAAGATCTTTTCCTGTTTATATTGAATCCGGAAAAAAAAGAGTATTTGCGGGAGCTTTAGATTGGCCCGGCTGGTGCCGTCCGGGTAAAACCGAAGACGAAGCTCTTTCATCATTATTAGAATATGGACCTGAATATGAAAACATATTATTAAAATCAAATCTGAGTTTTACTTCTCCAATAAAAAAAGAACAGCTGATGATTACAGAAAGATTATCAGGAAATGCAACAACCGATTTCGGCGCCATCAGTATGCATACTTCTTCTGACATGGAAAAGAAATGCAAAAAATCTGAAATCGATAAATTTGAAAGGATTTTAAAAGCGTCCTGGAAGTATTTTGATAAAACAGTAAATTCTTCTGGGGGAAAAGAATTGAAGAAAGGCCCGCGAGGCGGAGGCAGATCGCTTGACGACATCGTAAAACACATTATCGAATCGGATATCAATTACCTTTCTGCAGTCGGCTGGAAATTTTCAAATAAAAACGACATTTATGATCAACGAAAAGAATTACGCGAAGCTATTCTATCTGCCCTGCATTTTTCTGCATCTGGAGAAATCCCCGAGTACGGACCGAGGGGCGGCCACCGCTGGACAGCCCGCTTTTTTGTCCGGCGTGTCACCTGGCATGTAATTGCACATACATGGGAAATCAAACGAAGAGTTGTAAAATAATTCAATAATGGAATAGAAATAAGACCGGAACAGAATAAAGAATATTCTTGCCTTTTTGAGGGCCATTCATATAATAACAATCGGTTAAGCGCAGACGACCGGAAGCCCTTACTGGCCGATTCTGACTTTATCCGGATCGCACACGGGCAGGATACTTGTCTGTATGCGTCCGGGCGAACTTCCATATTTTGGACAAGTTACACGCCATAATCCGCAAACTTCGGATATCTCCGGCAAGTAAGGGAAAAAAATGGTTTCGCGATCAGCCTGTATCACAGTGTATTGGAAAATCAATGATTTTTGGGAACAAATCTTTTTTTATACTACTCATTCTACCATTTAATTTTTCTTGTTATGGAATCCGCATAAATTCCACGCCTGTTAAATCGGTTAAAATTATTGACTGGAATCATAAAGACCCTGATACTGCAGGCAAGTTTGCATTGAATTACTTATCGCTGAAGAAGATTAATTTTGTTAATCATGACACACATATTGTATTGAACAACAATTCTGAAACGATTTCTGCCTTGATCAGCCTGCGTCAAATCATGCTTTTATACATCAATGTTATTTCAGAAAACATTCAAAACGCTGATCAAACAAGATCAATGAACTCTCAACCTTACAAAAAACGCATACCTACGCTAAATAAAAGCGGCGAAGTAATAATCAAACAGGACAACATTACACCTTTCAGACTTTTTTATGATCCGACACATCCGGATGCGATCCGCTCCGGGCCCAAAAGAGGATATGTTCAATATCCAAATATTCATATTGTTTCTGAAATAACTGAATTAACAGAGTATCAGCGCTTGTTAAATCAAATCGACAGGATATTATCTAAATTTGATCCAGATATTATTTTAATTGATAACATTGAGTAAGCCAATGAATTTTGCGAAATCAAACAAGACTTCAAAAATTGCTGCATAGCTGCCTCGATTTGCATTTAAGACTAATTTCATGCCGGACCGTGTTATCACTGCCAGGTTTTCGATTGTTGTGAATATAAAGATCTTCAATCAGTGAACAATTAAATTCATCCTGGCAATTTCGATGAAGACAGGATCCAGCTTAAATGGCTGGAAGATTTTCAAGTGAAATAATTTGGACCCATCTCATATATCAATTCCATTATAGACTTTTTACTTACCGCCAAGGCCCTGCAGGAATTAAATAAACTCTGCCTGATCTACCAGATACCAGGAGAATAGCCGGTTTAATTTTGCTTCCGGAATTTCATTCCGGATCGAAATCAGGCTGGATGTATTTAAGCATTAAATTTCTATAAAAATAAATTTTGAAAAATATTATTCCGGTCAGATATCTGGTTCTGATCATAGTGTTGTTTCTGTAAAATTCTAGATTTATTTTCTTGTCATGTGATCGGCAGGAAAATTACTTATGTATTTATGAAAGTCAATTGGAATTTTCTCCATAAATTACTATCCGGCCCTTATATTCGGTTTCTTCCTTTTTTGGTTTTTCTAATTATCCTTTATGCAGCAGTTCCGCCAAAGTATTCTTTTGCCAACGATTCTCTTATTAAACTCCTGCAGGCAAAATCTTTTACAATGAATCATTACGAAAGTGAAAATTATTATTATCACTGGAAAGGTTTTGATACAGAATATAAATTTTTTCCAATTGAATATTCGCTCTATGTACTCAAAACTGGAGATATCATTTCAGGTCCTTTTTCGGTATTTTTTTCTTATTTTACTTCATTTCTTTTTCTTTTTCTGCCGTATGAAGCGCTTCCGCTTTTTTCAGGATTTATCTTTCTTCTGATTCTTCTTTTATTGCGCAGATTTCCGGAGGGAAATTATTTTGCAATGCTGACCGCTGCATTTACTACGGGACTGGCTATTTTTGCCGCAGAATATTCTGAAAATATCTTATTCCTTTTTATGATTTTTGTATCTCAGACCCTGCTTTTTACCGGAAAAAAAGATTCGGTAAATTATATAATTGCGGGATTGATTCTGGGAATTTCTGTTGTTTTTCGCCTGGAATCCATCCTTTATTTTCCTATGCTGATTATTTCTTTTTTTCTTTTCAAGAGAGATAAAGAATTTTTCAGGAAAGTCTCTTTATTTTCTTTTTCATTTTTTTTTGCAGTTTCTCTTTTTTTCATTTTTAACCATTTGAATTACGGCCATCCGCTCGGTACTAAATTTTTAGTCGATGAAAGCAATTTTTTCAGGGGATTTTATGAGAAGCTGCTGATTTATATTTCTCTGTATTTTGGACAATTTGAACTGGTATTATTTAAACCGGGTTTTTTCGGACTTACGCCCTTATTCGCAGTACTGCTGATTTATTCTTTCGTCAAATGGAAGAAAATAAATGAAAATCTCAAGATTCTCCTTGTATCGATTTATTTATACTTTCTTATAGCTCCGATGTTTTCTCCCCATGACGGGCAATGGAGCTGGGGGGCAAGATATTTAACAGTCGGGATTTTTGCCTTTTCGCTTCTGGCAGGTCATTTTTATGAATCGGAAAAAAGCAAAAAAACAGTCCTATTAGTATCGATTCTGAGCATTTATTCTTTCTTTCAGCTTGCTCTGGGTTTATCACTGATCTCGATGTCAGCAGGAGTTATGAAAGAAGTCCAGATTCATACAGAAGATATACAATCCGATCTTAGAATTTTTCATAACGGTGTTCTGTCTCTTCATACCGGTCCGCAGATTCTAGACGAACCGACTGTTCTTTTAAATACCACTGAAGATCAAGATCGCTTTTTTGGCATATTAAAAAAACATTATTCCGGAAAAACTGTATCTGT
>JAOUOA010000253.1 GCA_029880625.1 Spirochaetia bacterium | reverse complement strand
GCTATTATTTCCGCAAAAATTATATCCAGACAGAAGCATCCAAATGCGGAAAAGCTCTCGATCTGCACCGTGGACACAGGCAGGAAAAAAATGGAAATTGTCTGCGGCGCTCCCAATGCAGAAGAAAATCTTACGGTCCCCCTTGCCATGATTGGATCAAAAATCCCTTCGGAAAAAGGAATTTTTGAAATTAAGAAAACAAGCATTCGCGGAGTTGAATCACCGGGGATGCTCTGCTCTTCTTCAGAACTCGGAATTGATTCTCTTACAGGAGCATCTGAAGGCCTCTTGATTCTCGACTCTTCCGTAAAGCCGGGAATGCCGCTTTCAGAAGTGTTTCCGGGAATTACAGATACCATCATTGAAATTGACAACAAATCCATAACGCACAGGCCCGACCTCTGGTGCCATTTTGGATTCGCAAGAGAAATCGCATCTATATTTCATAAAAAAATTAAATACAGCCCTCTTGAAACAAAATTTCCAAAAGCAAATGCATCTTTGCCTGCAAAAACAATCCATATTGAAAAGGGAGCTGCAAAAGCCTATTATGGGATGCATTGTTCCGGAATTACCGTTCAGCCATCTCCGCTCTGGATGCAGATCCGGCTGATCAATACAGGGCAGAAACCGATCAATAATATTGTCGACGCATCCAATTACACCATGCTGGAGCTGGGACAGCCCAATCATACGTTCGATGCGGAAAAACTTAAAAAAGATACCGTCAGCGTTGCTCTTTCTGAAACAAAAACACTCGCATCTTTTACAACCCTGGACGAAGTGGAGCGAAACGTTCCTGAAGGAAGCATTTTAATCCTGGACGGAAAAAAAGGAGTTCCTGTGGCGCTGGGCGGCATTATGGGAGGACTGGATTCAGGCATCTCAGAGAATACCTCATCGCTTTTTCTTGAATCCGCTACCTTCCCGCGTGAAAAAATCAGAAAAACCCTATCCGCTGTGCAGCTCCGGACAGATTCTGCTGTTCGTTTTGAAAAAGGACAGGATCCTGCCAAAGCAAAACCTGCTCTTGCGCGTCTTGCTGAACTAATCTCTCTTTCCTGTCCGGATATGAAAACAGGCAAAATCACTGGAGAATCTCCGGAAAAAGAAATTCAAAGTAAAATTAAAATTTCTTTAAAAGAAATTAGAGACCGGCTGGGATTTTCTATCAGTCAAACAGAAACCATAAAAACGCTTACTTCTCTTAATTTTGAAGTAAAAACGACCGGAAGATCAAACACTGCGAAATCTTCTAAAAAAAAGACAGCTAAAAATTCTGAAGATGACATTGTTTTTAACATCACCGCTCCCGCCTATCGGTCTCAATATGACATCACGATTCCTGAAGATATCATTGAAGAGCTGGGCAGGATCTACGGCTACGACAATATTGAACCCACTCCTCCACCCGGAGAAACCTTAACCATTCCCCGGCATGAAATGCATTCCTTTGAAAGGCAGATTAAACTGCATCTGTCCTACGGCGGAGGATTTACAGAAACATACAATTATTCATTCGCATCAGAAGAGGAAAATCAGCTGTTTTCCCTGAAAGGCGTAAAATTAAAAAATCCGGTACAGTCCGATATGGATGTCCTTCGCGTCAGTCAGATACCCGGACTTCTCAAACAGACAGCATCCAACCAGGACAGGTTTGACAATGTTCGTCTGTTTGAACTGGGAAGAATTTTCATGCCCGAAAAAAACAAAGAGGATCTTCCCGTTGAGAAAAAACAGATCAGCATCATACACATGCCTCCTGCTTCAAAAGAAAAAAAGATCCATAAAGACGATTTCATGATTTTTCAGGATTTTTTAAATTTCAGATCTTATCTGGAAAGATTGATGTCAGAACTTTTAAATCAGGAATGGAGTATGAATCTGTGCATGGAAAATGAGGTTCCTGTTTTTCTCCACCCCGGATGTTGTGTAAAATTCAAAAATGAAGATTCAATCTACGGATATGCAGGAATCCTTCATCCTTCGTTTGAAAAACAGTTTGGCCTCAAACGGCCCTGCCTGGCAGCAGATCTGAATCTTGATCAAATGTACCTTGCAAAAGAAAAAAGCAGAAAAATCGAATCCTATCATCCGCCATCCGTCTATCCAGATTCTCGTTTTGAATTTTCAATTGTAATGAATGATGACGAATCTACGGCATTGCCGCTTCAGATGATCCGGGAAATGGAGATT
Source organism: Spirochaetia bacterium (assembly GCA_029880625.1). Taxonomy (GTDB): domain Bacteria; phylum Spirochaetota; class Leptospiria; order Leptospirales; family Leptonemataceae; genus JAOUOA01. The sequence goes on along the minus strand of JAOUOA010000253.1, from coordinate 2,986 downwards.
CAGGAAATCCGGGATCTTCGCCTTCTTACCATTTACAGAGGGGAGCCCCTGCCTGAAGATAAAAAGTCGGCAAGTTATGAGGTTCAATGTGGAATTGATACAGGAACGCTTCCCGGTGAAAGACTGCAGAGCATTCTTGATTCCATTATTCAGCAGCTGGAAAAAGCAGGATTTCCCCTGCGCTGAAATTAATTTTCTTAATCCTTAATCGGTTCTTCTTCTGAATTTTGCTCTTGATCCGGAGGATTTTGTTTGGGATCATCCGGGGAATCGGAAGGATCCGCCGGTCTTTTTAGAATGTGATTTGCAATTTCATTCATTTTTGCATTAAAATCATTTATATTTTTCTCACCTGCAAAATCTTTAAAGTTCTGCATGGTGATACTGGTATTATTTTTAGCTTCATTCAGAAAAGAATTCAGGTTTTTTTCTGCCTGGTCGGTTACATTTCTTACATCTTTCATGGTACGGGTCAGAAGTTCTCTGAGCCTGACTGCCGCTTCAGAATGATCTTCAGCCCCCTTTTCCTTCAGCTGATTGAAATTCTTTTCCAGGTCTGAAACGATCTCCTGAATTTTCCCCTCTCCAAGCTTGAACAGCCCAAGGCCTGCATCCAGTAAATCTTTCAAATTTTTATCAATCATGAAAAGCTCCTGGTGATACTCTTAGTGCATCGCAAAAAAAAGCAAGGATTTTATAATCGGTAAAAAAAAAACTTTTCAAATGACGGGCCAACTATATATTTACCATTTTTTGTGAAATCTTTATAACTTTATAAAAGTCAGTAAAATATATTTTTCTCACTATGGGTAAAATAAAAAAGAAAAGCAGAAAGAGACGGGAATTATGGATAAAGTAAAATTAAAAAAATTCAAAGATAAACTTCAGGAAGCGAGAGTTGAAATCCTCAAAGATCTTGAATTTGAACAGGAATTCATGGCAGATTCGACTGAACAGGGCGACCTGGTTGATCTGGCTGAAGTTGTCATTAATAATGAACTTTTAAATCGGCTTTCTGACATTGAAATTGATACCCTGAAGCAAATTGATATTGCTCTTGAAAAAATTGATAAAGGGACCTATGGTGTATGTGAAGGTACGGGAAAAAATATCCCTGAAGCAAGATTGAATGCAATTCCATGGACTCCCTATACAATTGAATTTGCCGAGCAGCTTGAAAAACAGAAAAAGAACGCCTGATTTTTTTCTTTCAGATTTAAGAGCCTGCTACAATATGACATAAACGCGACAAAATCAATCTCTTAGATCAGGCAAAAATGTCAGAACCTGCAAATAAAAAACATCCCGGCGACTATCATGCCGGTAAAATCAAAATCCTCGAAGGACTTGAAGCTGTACGGAAAAGGCCGGGCATGTACATCGGCACACAGGATACAACCGGACTTCATAAAATGGTTTACGAAGTCATTGATAACGGTGTAGACGAAGCTATGGCCGGTTATGCAACAACGATTGATGTTGCAATTCTTCCTGATAACATTATTGAAATCCACGATGACGGACGCGGAATTCCAACAGGAATCCATCCGGATGCTGGAGTTTCCACACTTGAAGTCGTAATGACCAAACTCCATGCAGGCGGCAAATTTGGAGACGGCGCTTACGAAATCAGCGGCGGTCTTCACGGAGTAGGCGTATCTGTAGTAAATGCCCTTTCCGAATGGCTGGAAGCTGAAGTCCACCATGAAGGCCAGGTTTTTTATCAGAAATATCATCAGGGTACGCCCGATGCTCCCGTTGCCGTGAACCGGGATTCTGAGAAACGCGGAACAACGGTCCGTTTCAAACCTGATGCAGGGATTTTTACAACTACAGAATTCAGTTATTCACAGCTCAGAAACCGCTTCGAAGAAATTGCATTTTTAAACCGCGGACTCAGGATCAATATTAATGACAAACGCGGAAATGAAGAAAGGCACGACAGTTTTTTCTATGAAGGCGGCATTAACCAGTTTGTAGAAAAACTTCTGGAAAAAAAACACAAACTGCACAAAAAAATCATCCATTTTGAAGGTCAGGCTGAAAAAGTCCGCTGCGAAATCGCAATGATATATACGGATTCCCAGAATGAACAGGTATTCTGTTTCACAAACGGGATCAATAACAACCTGGGCGGGACACACCTGGAAGGATTCCGAACCGCTCTTACCCGCACCCTGAACGATTATCTCAAAAAGGAAGAAGCCCTCAAAAAAAAATCCACAGGTGGAAATCTTTCCGGCGATGATGTGCGGGAAGGACTCATCTGCGTTCTTTCCGTTAAATTACCGGAACCCCAGTTTAATTCTCAGACCAAGGAAAAACTGGTCAATGCAGAAGTAAAAGGGCTGGTTCAGCAGATCGTAGCAGAAAAACTCAGTCTTTTTTTTGAAGAAAACCCTGCAGAAATAAAACCCATCCTTGAAAAATGCATTCTTTCAAGCAAAGCCCGCGAAGCTGCCAGAAAAGCACGGGAACTGGTAACCAAACGAAAAGGCGTTCTCGAAGGGGGAGGTCTTCCCGGCAAGCTTGCCGACTGTGCAGAAAAAGATCCGGCGCTTTGCGAAATTTTTATAGTAGAGGGAGATTCTGCAGGCGGCTCTGCAAAACAGGGTCGAAACCGGAATTACCAGGCAATCCTTCCCCTGAAAGGAAAAATCCTGAATGTTCTGAAAGCAAGAGACGACGCAATTCTTAATAATGATGAAATCAAAACCCTGATCATGGCTCTGGGCATCAGTCCGGGAAATGAAGATGAAGAAATGAAAAAACTCCGATACCATAAAATCATCATCATGACAGATGCCGATGTTGACGGTTCGCATATTCGGACTCTACTTCTTACTTTCTTTTATAAAAAAATGCGCGGAATTGTAGATAACGGCTATCTTTATATTGCGCAACCGCCTCTTTATCTTGTTAAAAGCGGAAAAAAATCTTTTTATGCCTATACTGACGAAGAAAAGGACAGAGTTGTAAAAGAACT
>JAOUOA010000008.1 GCA_029880625.1 Spirochaetia bacterium | reverse complement strand
TTCAAAGGGATTTTGCTGTATGATAAAAGATTCTGATTAACGCGTATATACTGCTCCGCATAGACTTTTAAGTCGGACACAAGAAGCATATCCAGAGTGGCGCCAATGGAGCCTCCCGAACTGTTGTCCACGGGAACGATTCCGTAAGTAACCTCATCTTTTGCCTCCACTGTACGGAAAACATCAGAAATCGTATCAACGGGAAATTCGCGCACGGAGGATCCGAAACGACTTCGCGTAGCCATATGCGAAAATGATGCAACAGGCCCAAGAAAAGAAATCCCGGGGCCTCCTTCAATAAAAAGAGATCCTGACATGATTTCCCGATAAATATTTTTCAATACGGATTCAGGAAGGGGAAGAGAATCGCCGTAAAGCTGATGAGCATGGCTGATAATATTTTGATATACTTCTTTTTCTCTGTCGGGCCTGTAAACGGGAGTATCCTGATTGTGCTTTACTCTGCCGATATTTCGCGCAAATTCAGCGCGCTTAAGAATCAGTTCCGTGATTTCTTTATCAGCAGAGTCAATCTGTTCTCTAAAGGAAGATAAGTTTTTATCATCAACATTCAATAGGATTTCCTTTTCTGTACAGAATCATTCAATTTCATCAAAGTTCAGTTCTTTTACCTCTTCAAGAGTCGGAAGATCTGTTAAAGAGTTCAGAGCAAACTGTGCTAAAAAATTTCTTGTTGTAACATAGAGAGTGGGCCTTCCCGGAACAGGCCTGTATCCCTGAGGCTTTATCAATTTTCTTGCAACAAGCTGAAGGACCATGGCTCGGCTGTTCACTCCGCGAATTTCTTCTATTTCAGGAAGAGTAATCGGCTGTCTGTAGCAAATAATTGAAGTGTTTCAATTGTGGATCTGGAAAGACGGTCCTTTTTCTGTTCTTTGAGAATTTCTTTTAGAGCATTACTGTAACGGTCCGAGGTAATAAACTGATAACCGCCTGCAATTTCTTTAAGCAAAAATCCTCCGTCTCTTTCATGATAATCATCAACAAGAGAGTCCAGGATTATTCTTGCATTTACCCTGTCAAGGCTGCATTTTTTTGCAAGAACTCCTATGCCAACCGGCTCTGTAGAAAGGAACAGTACAGATTCAAGAAGGCCTTTAAAAAATTCCAATTCTTCCTGGCTTAAATCCCTGTGCTCAGGAAGGCCGGCATCGGAAGATGAATTTACAGGCACTTCAATAAGAGGTTCTGCTTCAGACTCAACAGATTCTACATCAGAATTATCCACATCGTCAGGATTTTCTTGGTTCTCTGTTTCTATTTCATCAATCATAACTGTATAACTTCAAGCCATTAGGACTTTTTCAGCACTCAAAGCAATACAAAATTACATGATAGAAACAGATTTTTTAAAAATATGGATGGGACCGAAAATATCTTTCTGCCTTACAATCAATTCTCCTGATTTTACAAGTTCCAGAATTGCAAGAAAGGTTGCAATAATTTCACTGCGGTTCATGGTGATAAAATTTTCAAAAAGATCTTCAAAGTGAAATGAAACTGAATTTTCCAGAAGTTTTCGTATAATTTCTATTTTATCTTCTACTGAAAAAGCTTCCTCTTCGAGTTCCATGCCGGATGTTTGATCAAGTTCTGATTCATATTTCTTCAGGATTCGTGAATATGCCTGAATTAAATCCATCATGCTTACATCAAGCCACTCAGAATTTTCTTCAATTTCTGCACTGTAGCCTGAATCACGAGTAAACATACCCTGTGTAAGTTCAGCAAGTTCGCGGATTTTTTCGGAAGCCATCTGAAATTTTCTGTATTCCAGAAGCTGCTGGATTAATTCAGGAGGGAGACGGTCGTCGGGATCAGGCTCTTCAAATCCTGGATCTGGAAGAAGGGCCTTGCTTTTATAGTAAAGAAGTTTCGCAGCCATAACAGCAAACGATGAAGCAAGAGGTATCTTAAGATCTCCTGCTCTGTTTATAAATAAAAGAAAATCTTCTGTAATTTTTGTAAGAGAAATTTCAAAGATATCAACCTTGTATGAAGAAATCAGCTGCCATAAAAGAGAAAGGGGTCCTTCTTCTTCTTCACCGCTTGCATTAATCCAGGAAACATGAAATAAAGATTCTTCCATTTCGGAAAGTGGATTTTCTTCCCGAACTTCACTTTCAGAAACCTCGTCTTTGACCATTGTCAAGAAAGGGCTTTTGCAGCAGCTTGTTGAAGTCTTTCAGGCGGAAATGGTTTTACAACAAAATCCTTAACACCCATTTTAATTGCTTTTGCAAGAAGGTCTTCCTGTCCGAGAGCAGTTACCATTATGATCCTTGCTCCGGAATCCATTTTTAATATTTCAGAAGCGGCTTCGATACCGTCTTTTTCACGCATGGTGATATCCATGGTAACAAGATCAGGCTTTAATTCTTTGTACATTTCAATTGCCTGATTTCCGTTTTCGGCTTCTCCGGCAATTTCATGGCCAGCAGAACTGAGCGCATCCCTTACCAATGTTCGCATAAATTTAGCATCATCTACAATCAGCACCTTGGCCATTTTCATCCATCCTGATAAATAATATATTGTTCAAAATTGCCCGAAGACTAGAATCCCCTGAACAGGCTTTCTCTTACATAAAAAAGATTCCCTTCCTTACTGCAATTAAAATTCAAAAAAACTAACCATGTAAATTTATGCCACCTTTTTATAGAAAAAAGGTCTGATTTCATCAAAAATCCGATCCGGAGTGACAATTTTAATTATGCCGCCCATTTCAATGGCTCTTCTGTTCATACCGAAAATTACACTGGAATCTTCGTCCTGAGCCAGGGTTAAACCGCCATTATCATGGAGAAGCTTCATACCATTAGCGCCATCAGTACCCATTCCCGTCATAATCACACCGACAGCATTCCCTTTATAAACATCAACAACACTTTCAAGACTCACGTCAATGGAAGGCCTGTGTGAGTTTCTAGGATCATCATTGGAAAGTTTAAAGGTTTTTTTTGATCCTACAGGCTGAATCAATGCATGCAAATTTCCAGGAGTAACATAAATATGCCCTTTTTTAATTTCCTCACCATCTGTAATTTCAACTGCCGGAAGACTGCAGTTTTCATTTAACCTTTCAGCAAACGCCTTTGTGAAAATTGGCGGCATGTGCTGGACAATTAAAATAGGAGCTGGAAAATCATTGGGAAATTTACTTAAAATTTTATGAAGAACCAGCGGTCCGCCTGTTGAACTTCCAAAAACCAGCATTTCAAAATTCTTTTCAGAAAATTTTTCAGGAATTTTTTCAATATCAAAACTGGAGGATTCAAACTTTTTCTCTTTTCCCTGCTGTATGAATCCGGAAACTCTCTCGATGATCATTTTTTCAACATCGGCAAAACCCAGATTGTTCTGTGTATCCGGTTTTGGAATGACATCATGGGCTCCCATTTCAAGACACTTGGCCGTTTCAAAGGCTCCGGTCTGAGTAAATGCAGAAAGCATAATAACTGGAAGCTTTAATCCTCTGGCTTTAACAAAATCCAGAACTCCAAAGCCGTCCAATACAGGCATCTCAAGATCAAGAATCATAAGATTCGGTTTTAATTCTTCAATTAATGTGGTTGCAACCTGGCCGTTTTCAGCCTCACCGCAAACTTCAACTCCTGATACTCTGCCTAAAACATCCTTTACAGCTCTTCTGACAAGAGCTGAATCATCAACAATCAATACTTTAAATGCCATTATAATCTATCCAGCAGCTTCGCAAGAGAATTTCCCGTTGGTAGCAGGAACATTCTTCCAAGAAGCTGCATATCCTCTCTATAAAAGTCTGTACTTACGTAAATAATCTGCAGGTCTTTATTCACAGAACGAATTTCATCGATCTTTCGAATAATTGCAGCAGGTTCGCCTTGAATGAAACCAGGAACCGACGGATAAATTGTCAAACCCGTTTTATTTGCCAGAGCATTTAATACGCTTGAACCTACAATATTTGTCAACTCTGACAGAACAGAAAGAATATCTTCCCTTGCTATTGCATCTTTGGACCACTTATCCATTGGAAGTCCCATTAAATCCCCTGCCGCATGGTAACCGGTAGCTTCATCCAGAATAAAAAGTACCAATCCCTGAAAGTCTCCTTCTGTTTCAAGAGTAATTCCAATAATTTCTTCATCAGGAATAAATCCCTGAAGTTCATTAAAATCAACCGCTTTAAAGTCAGGAACGGAAACTTCAACTTTCAATCCAAGAAGCTGGGAAAGCACAAATCCTGCATTCATCATCCCCGTGTTTACTACTGCATATAGACGATTATAATCTTCATCTGACAACGCTGGAGTTGAAGAATGATCTTCATCGACAAGAATATCAAGGGCTCTGTGGACCCTCTGCTCTTTTTCAACACGGAAGCTTTTCAGAGCTTCTTCCACTCGTTCATCCTGATCCAGCGCTGTATCTGAATCATGAAATTCATCTGTCGGGGCGGTCGTTTCAGCTTCCATTACTGAACCTACAGAGGAATCCTCTGTCTCAGAAATTCCAGCCTCATCCAGTATTGCAGAAACATCATCAGGATGCATTTCTTCTACTTTTGCGGCTTTCTTTCTGGGAGAAGGTGAAAAATTTGAAGGGGAAGGAATGATAAAATCATCATCATCCAGTCCTGCCAGATCAACATCAAATTCCTCCATGAGTTTGTTGTCCATCTCTGCTTCGAGAATCTTTTCTTTTTCTTCCCTTGAGCGGAGAATGGCTTCAGCTCTTTCGGAACGGGTTGCTGCAACAGGAACCTTTTTTTCTTCTTTTTTCTTAACAAGCCCCCTGCGATCGATTGCCTTTCTTGGCGCTCCACCTCTTACTTCCGCTTTTTCCTGAACTTTTCTTTGAAGGCTCTTAACCACCGAATTATATTTTTCAACAAATTCTATAGAGGAGAAATCAAATGCACTGAATGACGATTGAGAATCAGACTGAGAAAGCTCAAGAAGTCCCATAATATCAAGGACCATTACAATACTTCCGTCCCCCATCAGGCAGGCTCCGACAAGCCCCGACACGGCACGGAAATTTTTTTCAAGAGTTTTAATTACAATTTCCTGCTTTCCGATCATTTCATCGACAATAAAACCCACTTTACGAATACCGCTGTTTGCAACAATGATGGGAAATTCGTCAAGATATGCTCTTGGCGGCAGACCCAGTACCGTTGATAAATTATAAACAGGAAGAATATCTCCACGAAGGTTAATAATATCTCTTCCCTGCAGGGTGGTTACGTCCTCTTTGGTAACCCGAATGGTTTCAACAACATCAGATAGAGGAAATGCATATTCCTCATTCTGAATTTTTACAATAATTGCAGAAACAATTGCAAGCGTCATGGGAAATGCCATAATGAATGAACATCCCTGCCCGGGAATATTTTTCACCTGGACGCTTCCTTTAAAACTGGAAACCATGTTTTTTACAACATTCATGCCCACACCGCGGCCGCTCAGGTCGGAAACTTTTTCAGCAGTGGAAAATCCAGGATGGAAAATCATCTGATAGATTTCATCATCTGTCAGAGTTGCATCTTCAGAAACAAGCCCTCTTTCTTTTGCTTTTTTTAAAATTCTGTCTTTATTGAGCCCTCGTCCGTCATCACGAATTTCAACATAAATATTGTTCCCGCTTTGATAGGCATTCAAAAGGAGAGTGGCTCTCTCAGGTTTGCTCGAACCTCTTCGCTCAGGTACTGTTTCAATTCCATGATCAAGAGAATTTCGAAGCAGATGCATCATGGGATCATTGAGAGAATCAATAATATTTTTATCAAGTTCTGTATCTTCCCCCTGAAATACGAGATCTACATCTTTACCCAGTTCGAGTGAAAGATCACGAACCGGTCTTGTATATCTCTGAAAAACAAGACCAACAGGAATCATCCTCGTTTTCATAATACCGGACTGAAGATCTTTTGCAATCCGTGCAGCTTGATCAATTTTGGATTTTAATTCAGCTAGATGGGGTGAATCACCGTGATAAAAGAGAAGATCCTCATATATTTTCATAAGGCCGGAGTTTGTGATCACAAGCTCCCCTACGCTATTAAGAAGATAGTCGATTTTTTCAGAGGAAACCTTGATATTTTTAGTTTTAGTCTTAACATCTTCAATGGTTCCGGTTTCATCCTTTCTTTCCCGCTTTCTCCCTCCTTTTACATCTCTGGGTTCAATCCGGACATCGCTCACCATGTCAATATGGCAGACCTGCTCAAGCTCTTTTTTAGAGATATCGCCTATAAAAAGAAATTTAATCAGGTTATAAGGAGTCTCTCCGTCAAGATCTTCTTCGCTCGGGTCGCTTCTAAAAAGATTCCCGATACTTTTTAAATGCTGTACCAGAAGAAGAAGCCTCAGGTTTTTCATGGGAGAATCAGGTTCGAGCGAAACGATACCGTCAAACACCTGCTTGCCCGAAGATTCCCGAAAAAGCAGACTTTCATCCGGAGGATCAAGCGTGAGAAAAGATTCAGAAGCGATAGAGACCAGTTCCTGGGATTCAACTATGATCTCTTCTTTTTCTTCTGATGCATGGATAATTCCGCTGTCAGTTATTTCTTCTGTTTTTTCAGGAGCGGGGCTTTTTGTTACATCAGCAGTTTTTGCTTCCGGCTTTGCAGGAGCAGCGGCTTTTTTCTGAGCAGGTTTTGAAATTGTTTTTTTTAAATATTGATCCAGGGAAGAGATTAAATCTTCAAAACGATCTTCCGGCGTATTCCCGTCGCCGAACTCTTCAACCGCTGATTTAATTCTGTCCAGACAGTCAAAAAAAAGCGTTACAAGATCTGTCGAAATTCCAATTTTTCCGTCTTTAACGAATTGCAGAAGATCTTCCATATGGTGCGAAAGATTGGAAAGGTTATCCAGTCCGACAAAAGCAGAAGATGATTTCATTGTATGAGCAACACGAAAAATTTCGTTAATTACTTCCTGATCAAATCCGTCTTTTTCAAGGATCAGAAGATTCTGATTCAGAGCTTCAATCTGTTCGCCCGCTTCATCGAGGAACATTTCTGTATAATGATCAAAATTCGTCGCCATAAATAAATTCCAGATTAATTATTGATATTTTTTTTAAAAATGATTTCAAGATTCAAAATTAAAAAGATTCTTTCTCCCGATCGTGCAGCGCCGTTTATGTATTCCTGAGACAGCCCGCGAACCTCAGCGCCTTCCACGCTGTCTTCTTTCACTCTTGCAACCTCTACAACTCTGTCTACAAGAAGTCCGGTAAACTTACCTTCATGTGCAGCAACGACAATTCTTGAAAAGTTTGAAATTTCACTGTGCCGTCCTAAAAACTTTTTATTCACATCGACAACGGGAATGATATTTCCGCGCAAATTCAAAACTCCGAGAATATCATTCCCTGAATTGGGAATTCTTGTTACCTGAACGGGTTTAAGAATTTCATGTGTTTCAAGAATATTGATTCCATAATGCCCTTTCCCCACCTGAAACACAAGAAACTGAAGGAGATTTTCCCTGGCTGCGCGGGTTTTCATCAGTTCAATTTTAGCAAGATCTGTGCTCTGAGCAACTGCAGAGCTGGCGCTGATTGTGCCGTCTTTTAGATCCATCATTATACTTTTTAACCCGCTATCTCTTTCGTCCATATCTCTGTGCCTGCTGATTCTCTCCATAGAAAGATGGAGCCCGTTTTTAAAAGAATTATATCTTATATATAATCGACAATTCCTCTTTCTGTTATGACCCTGTGAAAAATTATATCATGATTTTCACCTGGAAAATTTAACCCGGTCAGAACAGATGGAAGAATGCCAATCCTGTAAGACAGGTTCATCCTGTCTTTCCATCTGTCATAATATCCTCCGCCCCGCCCCAACCTGTATCCACCTGAATTTGAACCAAGGGAAGGAATGAAAACAATATCATTGCGGCCTGGAGGATCTTCTAAAATAGTAGATCCCTTTTCAGGCATTTGAATCCCAAAAGGTCCCTTCTGCAATGCAATTTTCTTTTCCCCTTTATCCATAAACAGGACAAAATCCATATTTCCTGTACTGTTAAACAGAGGAATAAAGACCTGAAAGGAATGCTTTTGAAGAATTGGGATTAGATCAATTTCATCTGGAAGTCCAATATAGGCAAAAATTCTGGTATCCGGATTAAAACCTGAGAGAAAATGAAGGACATTTTCACAAATCGACCTTTTTTCTTCAGAATGATTCATGAAGTCTTTCCAGTGATTTCTGGCATTTTCCCGTGCAGTAATTTTTGATCCTGGACCGGCCATGTTGCTTGACTTCAAATGGATTCACCTCATTTTTGTTAATGAGACTGCGGTGTTCGCGAGCCACTCAATTCCGGGCCACAAAGCTTTTTCACGGGATCCCAGGTCAGAAGATAGATGTCATGCCCGCATGACGGGAAAACAGAAGTTTTTTGCAGGGAACCCACCTGGTTAAACCAGGTCCGGAGAAAGCAGGCGGACGGCATCTGCGGTTTCATTCTGCATAAAATGTATCGCCGATCAAACCTTCATCCAGAAGAGAAATCAGCTGTTCCGCTCTGTACGAAAGTCCATCATCATCACCGTTTGAATGAATTCTGGAAGGATCTTGCTTGATCTGTAAAAGTTCATCAGCAAGATTGACAGCTGTAATGACTGCAAGCTTTACCTTGCTGTGGGAAGAACCGGACCGGGAAAGTTCTCTCATCTTTGCATCAACAATTCGTGCAACATCTGCAATATATCCCGGATTAGCCTGGCCTTTGATCGTATACGTATCGCCCATGATGTCAACAGATACTTTCGATAGTTCAGACTTGTTTTCTGAGAGTCCGGCTGTCATACTGAAACCTTTAAATCCTTACTTATCATCTTCTACAATCAAGAAGTCATCGTCATCGTCATCATCAAAGACACCGAGAGAATCTTCTTCATCAAGAATCACAACATCATCCTCTTCAGGAGTCATGGTAGACGCTGTCGTTTCCGGTAGCGACTCGTTTACATCCAGACTTTCATTCTGGGAAAGAACAATGTCCTGTTCATCATCATCAAGAATAATGATCTCTTCATTTCCATCATCAATTGAAACACTTTCCGCTGAAGAATCAGAAGCTGAAGGACTTTCCTCTGGAGCAGGAATCGAAACTTCATCATCGGATAATAAGGCATCTGGAGGATTGCCGGAATCCTGCAGAGCAGGATCATCAATAACAATTACACTTTCATCGACTGCAGATGAATCAGAAGCGGAAGCTTCATCTGCCGCAGGAGGTTCCGGAACATCTGCCGGAGCTTCAGAAGCAGCTGGAGCTGGTGTAGAAACAGCAGCCGCTGCTGCAGCGGGAGCTGCCGAAGAAACTCCGGAGGAAGGTTTCCCGGGAGAACTTTCCATTCCCGAAAGTTTTCCGAGAATGTGGTTGATTTTTTCTTCCAGCATATCTTCTTTTTTACGAAGATCATCCAGTTCCTGAGTAGCATTTCGCAGTTGCTCTTTGAGATTCTCAATCTCCTTTTCTTTCTGTTCAAGCGCCAGTTTTAGTTCATCATGTTCGCCTCTGAGGGTTTCATTTTCAGACTCAAGTCGTGAATTTTCGAAACGAAGGTCTCCTATTAATTCCAGGGCACGGACAATCCTTCCCTCAAGCTCATCCAACTGTTCAACTGTAATCATGATAACTCCTCAATTATATAAAATTTCATCAGATTAATATTAGTGACGGCAGATTAAAAATAAATAAAGATATTTTTTTTTTCTGCAAGGATAAAAATTAAAGATTTCAGATTTTAGACGAAAATTATTGAAAAAACCTAAAATTTTAATTTTTTTTTTTCGTTTATGTGCAGGAAATTCCGGATTTTTAATCCGGAATGGAAAAATGAATTAGTTCAGGCTTTCTACAAGACCCTTAAATGCATCCGGATCATTGAGAGCCATATCAGCCAGAACCTTGCGGTCCATTTCAATACCGGATTTTTTTAGAGAATTCATAAAAGTTGAGTAGGACATTCCATGAGTTCTAACTGCCGCATTGATTCGGACAATCCATAGCTGTCTCATATGCCGTTTTTTCTGACGTCTTGAAGCAAAGCTATGAACCCCTGCCTTCATGACAGCTGATTTTGCAATTCTATAAAGCCTGTGTCTTGCTCCCCTGAATCCCTTGGCTGTTTTCAGGATCTTTTTTCTGCGTGTTGTATGTACTTTTCCACTTGTGGCGCGCATGATTATTTACTCCCGTAAGGCATAAGCATTCTTACTTCTTTTTCGTCGCTTTCATGAATTAATACGCTTTTTCTGAGAGCTCTTTTTAAATTCATGGGTTTTTTAGTAAGAATATGGCGTTTAAAGGCATGGGAACGCTTGATTTTTCCGGTTTTCGTAAACTTAAAGCGTTTTGCCGCTGCTCGATTTGTCTTTAACTTTGGCATATAATTCTCGATTTTTAGGTGTTTTTTCCTGAGGAACCAGAATTTTCTACTGCTTCTTCAGAGACAACTTCTTTTTTCCCATTTGATTCTGGTGGTTTCTTTTTTGGAGCTGGTTTATGCCCGGGTTTTGAAGCAAGAACCATAATAATTTGTCTTCCCTCAAATTTTGGCGGAGCCTCTATCACGCTCACTTCAGAGAGTTCTTCTGTTAATTTTTCCATTAAAACAGTCCCCAGTTCAGGGTGAGCAATTTCACGTCCGCGGAATCTGAGAGAAACCTTGACTTTGTCTCCTTTTTCCAGGAATTCCCTCGCCTGATCCCTTTTCAGTTCAAAATCATGGGTTCCAATTTTTGGTCGTAATTTAATTTCTTTAACATGAATGACATGCTGGTGTTTGGATTGTTCTTTCTTTTTTTTCTGCTGTTCAAACTTCCATTTACCAAAATTAATAATTTTACATACGGGAGGATCCTGATCGGGAGAAATCTCCACAAGATCCATATCCATTTCTTCAGCCATTTTAAGCGCTTCTGTAAGAGAAATAATATCTGCGCCTTTGCCTTCAACAACCAGCCTGATGTTCTGAGCTGTAATTTGATGGTTGATCCGCGGTTCTTTTACTTTCTCCTGTTGAAAAAAATTTCTTCTTTTGGGCATTTAACCTCCGTAAAAATTGCCTTTTGTACTCAATCTAAATTCTATACTGCGAAGGGCAAGCATTTAATTCTATAGACGAAAATGTGTCATGGGAAAAGCCGAGCTAAGTTCTTTCACTCCTGCTTTAACAGATTGACGGACTCCTGGATCTTCCATATTTTCCAGAAGATCACAGATTAAATTAGCGGTACGTATGAACTCATCTTTTCCAAAACCTCTGGTTGTAAGGGCTGGACTTCCCAGACGAACTCCGCTTGTAATTGTAGGCGGATGAGGATCAAAAGGAATTCCGTTTTTATTGGCGGTAATTCCCACCTCATCCATAGCATTTGCAGCCGCATGACCTGTTAGATCTCTGGAACCCACATTTAAAAGAACGAGATGGTTGTCCGTTCCTCCACTGACAACATCAAATCCTCTACCCATGAAAGTATCAGCCATTACCTTTGCATTTTCAACAACTCGTTTCATATAACTTTTATATTCAGGAGTAAGCGCCTCTCCAAAAGCAGCCGCTTTAGCCGCGATCACATGCATGAGTGGTCCTCCCTGAACGCCTGGAAAGACCCGGGAATTTAATATTTTATTGTGCTCTTCTGTATCGGAAAGGATCAGCCCGCCCCTGGGACCGCGCAGGGTTTTATGAGTCGTCGTTGTTGTTATGTGTGCATTTCCAATTGAGGTGGGATGCTCGCCTGCCACAATCAGTCCCGCAATATGAGCCACATCTGCCATAAGAACTGCTCCCACATCGTCTGCAATTTCTCTGAACTTTGCAAAATCCATTGTCCGGGGATAAGCAGAAAAACCAGCGACAATTAATTTGGGTTTCGTTTCACGGGCTTTTTTTAAGACTTCATCATAGTCAATCCTTGCATCTTCTTTTCTAACTCCGTAGGATACAACATTGAAATATTTCCCTGAAAAATTGGCCTTTGATCCATGCGAAAGATGACCGCCATGGGAAAGATCCATCCCCATAAAGGTATCGCCAGGCTGCAGGAATGCAAGGAAGACTGCCATATTTGCCTGTGCGCCTGAATGGGGCTGTACATTTGCAAACCCGGATCCGAACATTTTTTTTGCTCTTTCAATTGCCAGAGTTTCTACGGCATCTGCATGATCACAGCCGTTATAATACCTTCGGCCTGGATACCCTTCCGCATACTTATTTGTTAAAGTTGAAGTATAGGCTTCAAGAACGCTTCTTGATACAAAATTTTCAGAAGCAATCATTTCCAGATTACTTTCCTGGCGTTCATCTTCATTTACAAGCATCCCGTGCAATTCAGGATCCGTTTTCTTTAAAAATCCATCGATCATTTAATCTCTCCCATAGGTATTTTTTAATTAAGTGCCTGTTTCCAGGTTGCCGATTTGCTCATCATTTCGAACGGCAGTTCCGTACGAAATTTTGCGGTCAAGAATCCATTCTTTGCGTGAATAGACATCCTTCACAAGATTCCGTGCAATGCAGTATATATTTTTCCTGTCGCTGCTGTTTATTTTTTCAGATTCATCTGTTTTCAGCATTTTTCTGAATTCTGAAGAAAGGATGCTGTAAAATGAAGTGATATCAAAACCTTCCGGCAGGGAACCCAGGAAGGATTCGTGAGAACGGCCATTCCTGTAATCCGGCTCTCTGGGAGGATGCAGCAGAGATTCGCTTACAGAATGAATTAAATTTTTTCTGGTAATCAGCGTTCCATGATGAGCAAGAAATCCCTTTTTTCTGAATTGTGCATTTCCGGAAATTTTTTTTTCTAAATCGCCTTCTTCAAAAACCAGATCGGATAAACCCTGCATTTTACAGTTTACATCCTGCGCTTGAAGAGCCGTCTTTACAAGATTGAGAATTTCAATATACGATTTTTTTAAATCAAAAAGTTCAGGAAATTGCTTCAAACTAATAAAAATTGAAAAATTAATATTGCCCGGTCCATGAATGACAGTACCGCCTCCGGAAGCGCGCCTGCAGAGAGAAGGTTCTTTCTGCCATATTGCTTTTTTCATGGATGTTTGAAAACCGCTGATAAACTCAGGTTTTAAGTTTTCTTCAGGGATGCATGTTCGTCCCATTACAATAGAATAGGGATTGGACCAGAGGCGGATTGCGCCTTTAAAATCCGGATGCTTTTCATAGTATTGTACGATTGCTTCATCAAGAGCAATGGAAAGATAGGGATTTCTTGGTTTTATATCGAGAAGTTCTTTAATCATCGGTGAACCTCTTTTTAATCGTTAAAAGAGTACCTTTATCAAAACTCTGATCAAAAACGTGATAATCGGTCAATTTGCTGATTAAAAAAAGTCCCAGGCCGCGTTCTCTGTATTCACTCAGATCCCTGGCAAGACCCTTTACAATCGGTTTTTGTATTCCAAAATCACGAAATTTCATTTCAATATATTTTTCGTATTTTAAGATTTCTATAAAAATGGGACCGTTTAATTTATTTTCGTAAGCATGACGGGAAATATTGGATAATGCTTCGCCACATACAACTTTTAAATCAAAAGCTTCATTTCTGGAAAAACCAAACATCAAGGCCAGCTTAAATACTAAATCCCGAACCGGAGCTATATAGACCGGATTGGACAAGGTCTGGAGCCTGAATCTTTCCTTTTTTTCTGGTTTCAAGCGGAATCTCCAAATACCAGGTCAGGATTTTTGAAAGCTCTCAATCTGTAATTATTTTTTTGCCGCTCTTTTTCGATCCACCGGATTGAGAATTTTCTTCCGAATCCGGAGGCTTTTGGGTGTTACTTCAACCAGTTCGTCTTCATCAATGAATTCAAGAGACTGTTCCAGGGAAAGTTTTCTGGGAGGGACAATCTTAACCGCTTCATCGGAGCCGCTTGCCCGCATATTGGTCAGTTTCTTTTCTTTGCAGGGATTCACTTCAAGATCATTTTCCCTGGCACATTCACCGAGAACCATTCCTGCATAAACGGGAAAACCTGAATCCACAAAAAGAACGCCCCGTTCCTGAATATTAAAAAGAGCAAAAGGAACCGTAACTCCATTCTCCATAGAAATTAAAGCGCCGTTAATCCTTCCGGGAATAGGACCTGCATATTCATTGTATTCCAGGAATCGAGAATTAATTGCAGCTGAACCGCGGCTTTCAGAAATAAGAAAACTTCTAAAACCGATCATGCCGCGTGTGGGGACATGATATTCAATTCGTGTTGTGCCGTGGATGGACGTTTCCATGGTCTGCATGGTTCCCTTTCGGCGGTTCAGTTCATTAATCACCGTTCCGCTGTATTCTTCTGGCAGGTCAATGATGACAATTTCAAAGGGTTCCAGTTTTTGACCATTTTCTTCTTTCATAATGACTTCAGGACGCGAAACCTGGAGTTCAAATCCCTCCCTGCGGAGTGTTTCTACAAGTACAGATAAATGCAGATCGCCCCGGCCGCTGACCTTGAAGCGGTCCTGCCTCTGAGGATCTTCTTCAACTCGAAGCGCCACATTTGTGAGAAGCTCTTTTTTAAGCCTGTCCCGAAGCTGCCGTGTGGTAACAAAGGTTCCTTCTTTTCCGGAAAAAGGCGAATCGTTGATCATAAAATACATGGAAACAGTGGGTTCATCAACAGTAATAGGCTCTCTATTATCAGAGTTTCCTTCCTGAACGATCGTTTCGCCTATATTTATATTTTCTGCTCCGGCAAGAGCCACAATATCGCCTGCAACCGCACTTTCGACTTCAACACGGTTCATCGCCTGAAATCCGAAAATTTTTGAAATTTTGAAATTTTCTTTGGTGCCGTCCAGATGAAGGATGGTAACGGTTTGATTTTTAGACACGGTGCCGCGGAAAATTCTGCCGATGCTGAGGCGACCCATGTAATCATCATAATCCAGATTCATAACCTGAAACTGAAATGGTCCCGTTTCGTCCACATCAGCAGGAGGAACATGGCTTAAAATTAAATCAAGGATGGGTATAAAGTCATTATCTTCTTTACCGGCTTTTTCTGCGTCCAGCGAAGCATAGCCCTGTTTTGCAGAACAGTAAACAACCGGAAAATCATGCTGCTCTGCTGTTGCATGAAGATCGTCAAAAAGATCAAATGCCTGGTCATGCACTCTGTGGGGATCTGCAAATTCGCGGTCAATTTTATTGATGACAAGAATCGGTTTGTGGCCCAAACGAAGGCTTTTATCCAGAACAAAACGCGTCTGCGGCATGGGACCGTCCAGAGCATCCACAAGAAGAAGGCTGGTATCCGCCATGCTGAGAACCCGCTCCACCTCACCGCCGAAATCAGCATGACCCGGAGTGTCGATGATGTTGATTTTGGTTCCTTTATATTCAATGGAAGCGTTTTTGGCTTTAATCGTAATGCCCCGCTCCTTTTCCAGATCCATGGAGTCCATCATTCTTTCAGAGACTTCTTTTCCTCCCATGGCTCCTGCCTGACTTAAAAGTCCGTCAACAAGTGTTGTTTTTCCATGATCTACATGGGCTATAATTGTAATATTCCGAATTTCCATTATTGCCAGATCCGGCTTATGGGCCTATTGTGACAAGCTTTATTATTTATAGAAGAATCTGCCCTTAGTGAGGATATACTTATATTTTCTCTGTTTGAGAATTTGCAATTTCAAGATTTTTCCGTGAGAATGTATTTCCAGATCAAGGTCCACTTTAAATGGATATACACCCGTTAAAAAAGTTCCTGATAAAATTTTTCCAAATCCCATGCAACGATTTCCATAAAAAACACGCAGTAATATTGCCGGGATTTCCGGAAACTATTAAAAATTAGGCTGGACACTTTATGAATTCTGAACTTGAATTGGATAAACGCATCAGCGTTCTGGAAAAAAGCATGGAATGGGCACAGGGAAGCATACAGGTCATCCATAAAAATCTGGATCATATTCAACATACCCAGATTCAGGTAATCGATAAAATTTCTGAATTTAAAATGGAAAACGATCAGAAATTCCATGAAGTCAATGAAAGGATTACATCTTTTCAGGCCGAAACAAAAATGGAATTTGCTTTGATCCGATCTGATATGAACAGAGAAATCTCCTCACTCCGAACCGATATGAACAGTGAAATTTCCTCGCTCCGAACCGATATGAACAGTGAAATTTCCTCGCTCCGAACCGATATGAACAGTGAAATTTCCTCACTTCGAACCGAAACCATTGAACGTATATCAGCCCTTCAGGCGCATACCGATGAAAAGTTTCTGGCGATTCACGCAAGATTCGTTGATGTACATGAAGAATTTGCCGGAGTCCACAAAGAAATCGCTGGCATCCACCATG
>JAOUOA010000251.1 GCA_029880625.1 Spirochaetia bacterium | reverse complement strand
ATCTCCTCCGTATAGCAGAAAAAATATGACGGGAAAAGATGCCGCATAAATCCAGAATGTATACTTCCCTGATCTTTTCATTTCAGCAACCGGCTGCTCCCTTTTTTCAATCAGTTCGGATATTTTTGTCATGTTCAGCATGATGTTTAGAATCATGGAGCCGGAAAGGATAAAAAAGAGTCCCAGGATGGACAGATAAAAGGCCTCTGTCATATTTTCCCTGAAAATTTTAAAGTCAAAAACAGTTATGGAAATGAATATAAAAACCCAGTAAACCAGGAGGAGAACGGTAAGAATTGCAATTCGATTTGTAATTTTAATTAATGTATTTCGGTTCATAATTCTGCCTTCCAGTAAATTGTAAAAGTTCGGAAATGAGTCAAGAAGAAAAGTCCTGCATTAAATCCTGTTTGACAGGTCTGTCAGAATTAAAGTTTAAAAATCTTGTGACAGGCATCCCAGGGGAAAAATGCCTGCATCAAATGGAAAAGACCTCCTGGAAATGAAAAGATTTTCAGGAGATTAATTGGAAAGAGAGTCTATGCATCTGGAAATAACATTTTCGTCAAGCATCATTCCTTTATGAGGAATCATGGAAAGGGTTAATTTTGTCTGATTGATGGAAATATCCATTCCTCTGAGTTTGTGAGATTCACATGAATTGCATCTGCAGTTTCCGTTTCTGCAGGATTCAAGAGGGAATAAAAACTGCTCATGGCATTCTCCCTGTTCCAGATGGATATTAATTTTGAGAACCTCATTTTTCTTTTTCATTGTATATTTCATTTATCCGCACCGTAGCATGACATTTTAAAATAAGGATTCTATATTACCAGTAATATTTAGTAATTTAATTAGTAAAATTACTAAATATTACTGGTAATACCATGTAAAATCCTGTAGGGATACCGGAATTTAATCAGCTGCAAAAACCCGTCTGTAGAGAGCTTGTCCGGTGATTTCACCGGGAAGCAGTACATCGGCTGCACCCTGTTCTGTCAGAGTCCGTGCGTCATTATCATCTTCCCCGATCATAATAATTTTTGCCCCGGGAGCCATGCGTTTGAGGGCAAAAAGTAGGCGTGAAGTTGTAATGCCTTTAAGAAAGGTGTCGGAAATTGTTACAATAATCGTCTGGGCGCTGTGAAGTCCTGCATGTTCAAGCGTATCAGGATTAGCAAGATCTCCATAATGCCAGTTGTATCCGCGTCCTTTTAAGTTGTCCCCTTCCTTGACATTGTAGTCAACGATGGCGACTTTTTCCTTGATTTGAGGATTCTGCTTTTCAAGAGCTTCAACAAAACCTCTGGCAATACGAAAGTAGCCAAGAACAAAAACTTCCGGTTCTCCATGTCCGGAAGGCTTTTCCGTTTTTGTTCCATCCTGTTCCGGCGCCTGTGCTTCTTTTGAAAAGGCCGATCCTATTTTGTAGAACAGGCCTCCCAGACTTCGGGCAATAAATTCATTTCCCTGAATGGAGTAGCTGGAGAGAATCGATGTGGCAATGATTGCTGTAAGAACAATAGACAGAAGCTCGTCGGTAACATGCCCGAAACCCACTCCGAGTGCAAGGATCACAAGGGCAAATTCTGAAATTTGACTGAGGTTGACAGCGACAAGAATTCCCGTCCGGCTCCCTTCGCCGGATGCTTTAAATACGGGAACAAGAGACAGAAACCGGCTTGCATAAATATAAAGAACAAGAAGAGCGACAACAATTAAAACGTCATAGGTCGGAATGGGAATCTTCATGCCAAGAGCCACAAAAAACAATGTGACGAAAAAGTCCCTGACACCGCCGAGTCTTGCGACAACTTCCGCGCTGTAGGGATAGGCGGCAATACTCACTCCTGCAATCAATGCGCCCATTTCAACGGAAACGCCGAAATAAGATCCTGTTCCTGCAACAAGAAAAGACCAGGCAACAGCAGTAAGAAGAACAAGTTCCGGTTTTTTTGCAGCAGCGGTGAAAATATAGGAAAGAATGTAGCGGCTGATGACAAAAGCGCCTGCCAGTACCATCAGAATGGATCCAAGCGAATACAGTATGGGAAGAATTTGCGGATTGCTGAGGTTCTGCTGGAGACCCATGAACACGACAGCCCAGATATCCTGGATAATTAAAACAGAAAGGGTAAACTGGCCCGAAAGAGTTTTGATTTCAAATTTATCATGGAGGAGTTTCACGACAATGAGCGTTGAACCGAATGAAAGAACAACTCCAAGATAGAGAAAAGCAAAGGGACCCCAGGTGCTTCTCTGGTAAAAATAAAAAAGAGTCATACCGATGGCGGCATTGATCACAAATTGTATCACTCCAGGAAGAATCAGGCGTTTTCCCATTTTCATGACTTCGCGGGGATTCAGTTCGAGACCGATGATAAAAAGGAGAAAGATCAGGCCCATTTCTGAAATCAGTTCAATGCTGGTATGGCTTTCGACAAATCCAAATCCGATTTTTGTACCGAGAATGATACCGGCGGCAATGTAGCCGATCAGAGGCGGGAGTTTTAAGAACCTCCCCAGGTGTGCGGCGCCTGCAGCAAAGATAATGGACAGGGCAATGTCATGCAGAATGGTTGATGAATGTTCTTCCAAGTGAATCTCCTTTCAGCGGAACATTTTTCAAATCAATGCTATTTTGTCAAACAAATGCGCTTGTAGTTTCCGGATTCGTTTAACAATGAAAAAGCGCAGACTGCCGGACAGAAGCTTTTCCTTGCCGAGTTTGCTTTCTCAGGATTGTGTTTGGAGAGGAAAAAGTGCCGATTTTATTTTAATTTAAGTTTTCTTCCGATATTGATTTTCGATTGCATAAAATTCAGTTTGTATGAATGATTCAAATTGATGCATTTTTAATTCACACTGTTTTTTATCTGATCTGATAAAGGAGGGATTGATGAACAAATTATTAAAAAGCGCCGGGTTTATCATTTTTATTTTTTCATTATTTACGTTAAGCGCCGATCCATTCAGGGAAAAACCCCGTTATATCATTCGCTACAATCAGGCGTTCATTTTAAATGCAGTGTTTACTGCTGATTCAAAAAAAATCATTACAGCAGAGGATAAAAAAATTCGCATCTGGAATGCCGAATCCGGAGAACTGATTTCAACAATCGATACGCTAAAAAATGTTCCTCAGGCAGTTCATCTTTCAAAAAGCGGAAAGCTTTTAATAACAGGGGCATACGGAGGCAGTTCCGGAGAGTATGTGAAAGTCTGGAATCTTGAGAAAAAGAAACAGGTCGGCAATCTTGTAAAGATGTCTAATGTATCCGATGCTGCAATTTCACCTGATGATTCCCTGGCAGCGGTTTCCGGCGCCGTTTTCGGCGATAAAGACAAACGGTCCCTGACTCTCTGGAATCTGCGCAACGGTAAAAAAATTGCAACGCTGAAAACAGCCGATGGTTATATTCCCATGTCTCTGCTGTTTACTCCCGATTCCGGAAAACTTCTCGTCGCGGTTACGGGAAATCAGGAGGGCATTGAAATCTGGAATTTGAAAACAAAATCGCGTGAAAATTTTATAAAAACAGAATCTGAAGTTACTTCCCTTGCTTTCAGTCCGGATGAGAAAAGTCTTGCTGCAGGTATCTTTCTTGCTGAACGAAGAAAGCTTCCCGATGAAGGAATTATCAGGTTTTACTCTTTTCCATCTCTGGAAAAACTGCGGGACCTGCCGTCGCAGAAAGGATTTATATCTTCTCTTTCGTTTCACCCGGGAGGAAGATATCTAGTTTCAGGCATTTACCACACACTTCCCAATCTTGTCATATGGGATCTGAAATCAGGATTGCCGTATTATACAAATTCTGTTAAGGAAAAGCAGGTTTTAAAAGCGAAGTTCAGTCCGGATGGAAAATTTCTGACTGTTATACAGGCAACGTTTGGCAACCTCGGAAATCCCGCTACTCTGAAAATGTTTGATACTGATCAACTGTAGTTTCCTCTAAAGCAGGTCTGCAGGCTTTCGGACTTCTTTGCGATTTAAAATGAAGCATTAGCAGACTGCTTGAATTACGAAAAACAAATCTCAATTTTTTGACGAGACTAAATTGAAAAATATTTTGTCTACGTACTGAATTTTATTCTGAAAAATCACTTTTCTGAAACGATGCATGCCCGGCGCTGTTTTAATGATAACGCAGAATCATTCGTCTTTGAAGCCAGGTTCAGCTCGTAAGGAGACGTAAATGGAAAGGGATTTTTTTATCTGGAATGCGCCTGTCGAAAATCTTCTGCAGGGCAGTTATGACTACAGCCTTGTTGTTTTATCTCTTTTGATTTCTGTTTTTTCTTCGTTTACAGCTCTTGATCTCTCACAGCGTTTTATGAAAAAAGGACAGCAGGGTTCTGTATGGATTTTCGGCGGCGCGTTCATGATGGGGAACGGCATCTGGTCCATGCATTTTATTGCAATGCTTGCTTACCGGATGCATGAGGAGCCTTCCTATCATTTTGCACTTACCGTTTTCTCGTGGATTGCCGCAGTATTTTCTGCATGGATTTCATTCCGAATGCTGGCAAAAAAACAATTCGGAATTTTCAGAATTCTTTTAAGCGGAATGGTCCTTGGACTTGGCGTCTGCATCATGCACTATACGGGAATGGAAGCGATGCAGATGAATGCATATCTTCTGTACAGACCAATTATTTTTTTCTTTTCCATACTTGTCGCAGTTGTTGTAGGGACGGCGGGTCTGTGGCTTATGGTGCGCTTTTCCGTACACGATGACCAGCCTGGGTTTTATGCAAAGATAGCAGCCAGTGTCATGATGGGGGCAGCAATTGCCGGAATGCATTATACAGGAATGGCTGCGACGGTTATGATGCCGTCTGTAAGTCACAGCAGTGAATCTGCAGTTTTATCCGGAATCCAGTCCGGCCCGATGGCTGTTGTCATCACCCTTCTTACCTTTGTTGCCATTCTTTCAGCTCTGCTTGCTTCGATTCAGAGAAAAGGATTTGAAGAAAAATTCCGCAGCATCCTTCAGTCCGCTGCGGAAGGGATTATTACGGTCAATCGAAAAGGGATCATTGAAATTTTCAATAATGCATCGGAAATGATGTTTGGATTTACAGGCGATGAAGTGATCGGCAGGCATATTTCCGCTGTCTTCCCTGACTCTAATTCCCGGCCAGATTCGATAGGCAGGTATCTTGATCCGGCAAATCTAAAAAAAATTACCGGCGGCAGAGAAGTAACGGCCGTT